>NZ_JACRVW010000030.1:0-8223 GCF_018812085.1 Gluconobacter sp. P5H9_a | reverse complement strand
GCTTACGGCCACCGGCCCGGCCTCGGGCACGGGCCGCCACTAGGCCGGCATGTGTCCGCTCGCGGATCAAGCCGCGCTCGAACTCGGCTAGTGCCGCGAACAAATGAAAAACCAGCTTACCCGCTGTGCTACCCGTCTCGATCTTCTCTGTCAGACTCTCGAAGCCAATGCCGCGCTGCTCCAGCTCGGTCACAATCTGCACCAAGTCGCGCAAACTACGCCCGAGGCGATCGAGCCGCCACACGACGAGTGTATCCCCAGCCCGTAGTGCCTTCCGGCACTGCTCCAGCTCCGGCCTGACCGTGTTCTTGCCGCTGACCGCTTCCTCGTAGATCACGCAGCATCCGCCCTGCATGAGCGCGTCACGCTGCAAGTCTAGATGCTGGTCGTCCGTCGAGACACGGGCGTATCCTATCCGTTGATTCATGGACAATACCGGAACATAGAAAACTTTACGAGTATCTTAACGCAATTCATACCCGTGCGCGACGAAAAATCCAAGCTGCCCAGACAGTTCAGAAAACCACCGTTTTCTGGACAACATGCGAAATTTATTAAGAAACCACCCGAACAGCTATGAACAGTTTATCCTCTCGATTGAGTAATGCGCCATTTGGCTATCTCCAGACAGAAATGATGCCTGCTCACTTAGTGCCTGCGCCATAAGCAGATGATCAAAGGGATCACGGTGATGCATGGGCAGTCCCATCAGGACTTTCAGGTGCTCGGGGGTAATCTGTAGCAGCGTGAACCCTTCCGCCGGAATCGCATCCGTGATCTCGTTGAGATCTGCATCCAGTTTCCCGATCCGGATTTTGATCGCGATCTCCCAGAGCGAGACAATACTAATCAGAATGTCGTGGGCCGGATCCGCAATAATCTCACGTGCTACAGGTCCGAGCTTATCAGAATCTGACAACCACCATAGCAACGCGTGTGTATCGAGCAGAACCTTCACAGACTTCCATCCATGCTGTCGAGCATGTCCTGCGGCGTCTGATCAAAATCATCACTCAGCTTGATCCGCCCACGCAGCGCACCCGGCTGGCGACGGGGACGATAGGACGGGGATGGCGGATGCAGTTCAGCCACGATCTCATCATGGGACGTGACCAGAATGGTACTGCCCTGTCGCGCCTGGCGAAGGTAGGCGGTCAGGTTGCCACGGAATTCTCTTACCCCGATTTTTAGTGGCACGCTCTGGCTGCCAGAAAGCTGTTCGCTCATGTGACCCTCACTTTGTGTCATCATACCATGTACACATAGGGCGGGAGCAAGCGGCAAATGCCCAAAGACGTCATAGGCCGAATGCAGCGTTTTCAGTCGTCGTTCAACCGAAGCACCAGGTGCTTTGCGAGTTCCTTCGCGAGGGCTTCCGTTCCTTCGTTAGTAAGAAGAACCCTGTCGAACTGGCGAGGCCCAAGAACTGGAGCGCCTCGGTCAGTAACCAGAAGAAGGAAGAAATAGTCCTCTGGCATGAGAACCCGAATGCGGGCGCATAGAAGGTAGGAGGAGGGCTCGCCGTCGACCTTGATCGTTGCCTGTCGAAGGTGTCCCTGGCTATCCTCGAAATAGACGAAATATCTCATGGTTTCAGCTTCCCGGCCTGTGATTGAGGCTTCCCTTTCTGCTTGGAGATGATCTCCCTCGCACGCTTGAGATACGGCTCAGGCAGCATGGGAAACGGATTTTTGGTATCACTTCCGACCAACTGGTCTTTTATCATGAGCAGTGCCGCGAGCAGGCGCTCTCTATTGGCTTCAGGCAAGCCGGCTTCCCGTACGGCGGTTCCCAGAAGAATGAGCTTCCGTGTTCGTTGCGCCCGCTCCTGATCCTCGAAACGCTTCTGGGCTTTGGCCGCTTTGCTGGCAGCCTCGCGCGCCTCTACGCGAAGCCGTTCAGCATCAAGAAGGGCGACCACAGTTTCCCGATCGTCCACTGACATCTCAGGGAGCGCCAGAATGTCCCTGATCTTTTTGCGGCGTCCCTTGAGCACCGAAATATCAGCGGCCTCAATTTCGGCGATGAGCGCCTGATTTTTTGGGTGTCCCCAATTATTCTGAGCCACTAGATCGTCCTCCGAGCGGAAAGTGATTCGCATCCCTATTTTACCAGTGATCGGTGGAATTAAATCCGAAAAGGCACGCTAGTGACTTTCTAAAATCCTCCACCTTCGGCTCCGGATTTGATAAAGTCGCGTGATGGGGGAAACCCCCATACCCCGGCCTGCGGCATGTCAGCATTTTGTGTCTTTTTATCTTCGGAATGAGGCCCATGGAAACGACAGCGCACTTCCATTTCCGGATTAAAAACTTCGGCCCGAGCGCCCTGAGCGATCGCGTGGATTACATTACCCGCATGGGAGCCTACCGGGATCGGGAGGATCTTGTCACCGTTGAGTCCGGCAATCTTCCGGCCTGGGCGACCTCCGCCAGGATGTTCTGGGATGCGGTGGAACGGCGGGAAACCGGCAACGCCGCCGACTCATTTATTCTCGCCGTGCCACGCAATTTGAGKCCGGAGGCTGTGGCGCGCCTGCGGGAGCGCTTCGGCCAGACGCTGGCGCAGGGCCGTCCCTATACGCTTGCCGAGCATTGTGATGTTGCCCGTGACTATGAAGAAAACCGGCATTTCCACGCCCTGGTGAGCCCGCGAATGCTCGACAGTGTCAACCGGCAGGAAGCCCAGTTCTTTGCACGGTATCGACCAAAACACCCGCGCTCGGGCGGCGCCCGGAAGAACACGCGTAAGGGGCCGAAAAAGGAGCGTGAAAAGATCGTTTTCGGCATCCGCTCGCAATGGGCGTCCGAGCTCAACCGGGAACTTGAGGCTGCCGGTCTGCCTCTGGTCGACCCGAGGTCTCTGAGCGACCAAGGGATCGACCGGAAACCGATCAGGCGTCAAAACCCCGAAGCCCTCGTCCGCGCCCGTGAGGTCCAGGGCCGGGCACGCGGTGCCGCATTCAAATTGAGGATGGCCGCGAAACAGGCGGCAGCGCGAGCCGACGCCATGGTCATGATACGCGAGACGCCCCTTCAGGCAAGAACGCGCTGGGATGATCGGGACGAGTTCGCGCGTATGCTGGACAAGGTCCGCCGCAAAAAAGCGGTGGAACTGGCCAGACAAACGAAGAAACGGGTCGTTCAGTCGACACGCGGTGACGACGCCGTCGTTCTTCAGGCCAGAGAGAGGGCTCAGGCATTGTTCGATGCACGTCTGAGGCGCCCCGAGGAGCTCGAGCGCCTGATCCGGCATTACGGTTGTGCATCCCCTGGCGCCGCCACGCTCCGCATCAACATGCCGCAGCGGATAGGTGCCGTCATTCCGGAGGTTCTGATGGGCTCAGTCCATATTCCGGACCCCAGGATCTACAATCACGTGGTGGTGGGGCACGTCGCGATCGAAAGCCTGGCCCGGAACCTATCACGCGCCTCCCGGACGACGATCGAAGAGACGCTCAAAATCATTGTTCATCATGGGCTCGAACCCGTGCCCGACCGACGGGCTGTCAAGAATGCGCAGCAGGGACGCGATGCTGTATCGCGATCACAGAATGAAATCGAGCGGCAGGCGGCCACCGGAAAAGCCAAAGGATGGGATATGGATTTCTGATTTCGGGATTTTTTATTCCTGCATTGCGGTCGTGATGTATGAGGGCCTGAGCGGTGTTTCGAGGGTTCTTGTCTTTTCTCGTCGTGAGGTCTCATACCCGTAATTCCCCAAAGGATTTTTGTCTTCTGAAGTGTATCGGTTGTGTGGGTGTGAGCCTCGTTCCTCCAACATCGAACGAGAAAATCTTCATGTCTCAACACATCGTCTTATCGTCCCGCGTGGAAGCGGACATCATGCAGATCACCGCATTGCATGGTCTTCTGGATTTCGCCCTCAGCGAATGCCTCGCGGGCAATGACGCCGACGGCACGGTCCTCGAAGGGGCCGTCGTGCTGACGCGCTACATCCGCCGAAAATTCAGGCGCCTGACCAACGCACTCCTAAGCGGTGATGCCGTAAAGCGCGACTGAGCGCTTCACGCCAGACCGACGGCAGGCTGCCGTCACCTTCTTGTCTTCCCTTACAATTCGCGCGTTTTTGCATCGGGCTCATGGACCCGAGGGAGACGTGCGCCGTTTCTGGACTATCGTCATGATCAACGACCACCTGAACAATGTCCTTCCAAACTGGGTCTCCCGCAATCTTTTCCGCGACGAGGATCTGGACCGCTATGCTGCTCTGTCAAAGGAGCTTCTCGTCACGCCAACGCAACAGATGCTCGAGTTCTGCGGTGGCGGCCACGCTCTGGTCGACCGCTACAGCCGCGACAAGCCTCTGTGGAAGGCTTTCCGTCAGGCCGTGACCCAACGCCATCCGACGCTGCCGGCCTGGCAGGGCGACGTCCGGATCAAAGGCTATCGCATTGAATCCATCGTCGAACTCGCCGTTTATCGCCGGATCGAGCGCATCTGTCCGCAAGCGGTGCGCGTGATGGTTCAGCCGCCTGTCAGAGAGAGTGTTGTCCAGGCGCGAGCCGACTTCGGGCTCTATGTCCGAGGGAAACCCACGTTGTATGTCGAAGTGGTCGGCACCGTCACCCGTGACGGACGCTCGGTCTCAGAAGACGCCGAAGGCCTCCGCAACGCTATCGAGGAACGCCTGCTCCGCTATGTCGGGATGGCTCCGGTCGAAATCCTTCACATTGATGAGGTGTGTGATCCTGCCACCCTGACGGCGCGTTTAGGTCAGGCTTTTGCTAGGGCTCAAGCCTTGTGAGCGCCTAACCTCAGTGAAGGCAAACGGGGGCGTGCATCAGGACAAGCCCCCGTCGGCTCCGGGTCAATGATGGAGCATGATGAATCGTATTAGCAAGGCCGCAGCGATCAGATAGAAAATGAGTGTCTCCAGTGCCACTGGAAGAGGCTGGGAACAGGCCCGACCGCGACGCGTTGAACCGCAAGGTCCACCTGATTCCATATCAGGGACATCCGCCCGGACCACCAGCTTGAGGACGTCCGCCAGAAGGAAGAGCGTTTTCCGGCCGAACTTGTATTTCGGGAGGAGCCCCTTGGCGACGTATCGGTCAACCGTCGCAACGTCGCATCGCAGATAGATCTCTGCTGCCTCGAGCCGGGTGATAAAGCGCCCCAGTAGGCCAGACGTCTGTATGTCGTGCACCGCATGCACTCCTCAAGCCATGACGGTCGACCATCGACCGTCTTGTCGAACCACCTTGCCGAGGAGCTGGGGTGATTGGAGCTGGGGCTGTCTTGGGGAGGACGTTTGCCCTCGGTCACGAGGGACTATGCTATGTTCTGTCGGGATGGGGGAATATTAAACGAAAAGGCTCCTCAGCGCATTCTTGTTTTATTCTATCAGAACACGCGGCGTTTTGCCAACAAAAATCGTTCCGACACGGTTTGAGGCCGCCCGACGCTGCAGGAAACCGTAAAACATAAGGTGGGATTGATGATGGGAGTGCAAAGCGACTCACACACAACATACTGATTTATTTTATATTTTTTGATTATGTTGGCGGAGGGGATGGGATTCGAACCCACGATACGGAATAACCCGTATAACGGATTAGCAATCCGCCGCCTTCAGCCTCTCGGCCACCCCTCCGCGTGGAAAGCAGTTTTTATACTGCGTTCGTGAAGGCGTTCTTAAGGGGGAACGGCCTCGCCGTCAAACCCCTTAAGAACAATTTTTTTATCTCATTCGGAAAGAAGCTTTTTCAAGGTTTCATTCACCAGAGCCGGGTTCCCTTTACCCTTCATGGCCTTCATCGTCTGGCCAACAAAGAAGCCGAAAAGCTTGTCCTTGCCGGATTTGAATTCAGCAACCTTATCCGCATTTGCTGCCAGGATATCGCGGATGGAGCTTTCGATGGCTCCTGTGTCAGTCACCTGACGAAGACCTTTCCGCTCAACAATAGCAGAAGCCGATTCGCCAGTTTCTACCATGTCTTCAAGGACTTCCTTCGCAATCTTGCCGTTAATCGTCGAATCCGAGATCAGGCTTAACAGCTCACGCAGTCCTTCTGCACTGACTGGACTGTCTTCAATTGAGCGACCAGTGCGGTTCAGGGCAGCAAAGAAGTCTCCGAGCATCCAGTTGGTGGCAAGGCGCGCATCGGCGCCCTTTGCAACGGTCTCGTAGAAGTCTGCGACAGCTTGCTCTGCGGTCAGGACACTCGCTTCATAGCGACTAACGCCGTATTCGCGTTCCAGGCGGTCCCGCTTGGCTTCTGGCAGTTCGGGAAGAGCAGCTTCCAGTTCGTCAACCCAAGACTGCTCGATGATGAGCGGAAGAAGATCCGGGTCCGGGAAGTAGCGATAATCGTGCGCGTCTTCCTTGGACCGAAGCGACCGAGTTTCGCTGCGGACATGATCGAACAGGCGCGTTTCCTGATCGACTTCGCCGCCAGCTTCCCAAATCTCGATCTGGCGCTGTGCTTCTACTTCGATTGACTGCATGACGTAGCGGATCGAGTTGACGTTCTTGATCTCGCAGCGGGTCCGATATCCCTCCTCGCCCGGTTTGCGCACGGACACGTTGACGTCAGCACGCATGGAACCTTCTTCCATGTTGCCATCGCAGGTATCGATATAACGCAAGATCTGACGGAGCTTTCGCAGGTAGGCTCCGGCTTCTTCCGGTGAGCGGATGTCCGGCTCACTGACGATTTCCATGAGGGCTACGCCCGCACGATTCAGATCAATGAATGAACGCGTTGGGTCCTGATCATGGATGGACTTGCCTGCATCCTGTTCCAGATGAAGGCGCGTCACGCCGATTTCACGTGTGCTTCCATCTGCAAGATCAACGAGCACCTTGCCCTCACCCACGATGGGATGAGCAAACTGGCTGATCTGATAGCCAGTGGGGAGATCGGCATAGAAGTAGTTTTTGCGATCAAAGCGGCTGAACAGATTGATCTGCGCGTTCAGGCCAAGGCCGGTACGCACTGCCTGTGCAACGCACTCCTGGTTCAGGACGGGGAGCATGCCCGGGAAACCCGCGTCAATCAGGCTGACATGCGTATTTGGCTCGCCGCCGTAAGAGGCGGAGGCGCCAGAGAACAACTTCGCTTGGCTGATGACCTGGGCATGAACTTCCAGCCCGACGACAATTTCCCATTCGCCGGTATTGCCAGTGATACGATAGCTCATGCCGACACTCCTGCATGGATGGCGGGTCTGTGGGTGAAGGACGCAGCCTGTTCGATGACGTGTCCTGCTGCGATCAGTGTTTCTTCGTCAAAGAATTTGCCAATGAGCTGAAGGCCGAGCGGAACACCCTGTGCGTCCAGACCGGCTGGAACAGAGAGCGCGGGAACGCCTGCCATGCTGGCTGGAACAGTGAAGATGTCATTCAGGTACATCTGCACCGGATCTGTCGGCTTTTCGTCCTGAGCGAAGGCACTGGACGGCGCCGTTGGCGTCAGAAGGAAATCCACCTTCTCGAAGGCATTCAGGAAGTCCCGCTGGATCAGTGTACGGACCTTCTGCGCGCGCAGGTAATAGGCATCGTAATAACCCGACGACAGAACATGTGTTCCGATCAGGATACGGCGCTTCACTTCTTCACCAAAACCCGCGGCGCGAGTGGCTTCGTACAGTGCATCCAGGGAATCCCCCTTCACACGTTCGCCGAAACGCACGCCGTCATAGCGGGCAAGGTTTGAAGATGCCTCTGCGAGAGCTGCGATGTAGTAAGTTGGAAGGCCGTACTTCGTGTGCGGAAGAGACACTTCCACAACTTCAGCGCCAGCGGCCTTCAGCCAGTTGATACCCTGCTGCCAGAGGGCCTCGATTTCGGCTGGCATGCCCGGGGCATGATATTCCTTGGGAATACCAACGCGCAGGCCTTTGACGCCTCGCGTCAGGGCCGCTTCGTAATTCGGAACAGGCGTGTTGACGCTTGTGGAATCCCGCTCGTCGAACCCAGCCATGGATTCCAGCAGGATTGCACAATCCTGAAGGTTGCGGGCCATCGGGCCAGCCTGATCCAGCGAGCTTGCGAAAGCGATCGTGCCGAAACGGGAGCAGCGGCCGTAGGTCGGCKTGATGCCGGCAATCCCTGTGAAGGCAGCCGGCTGGCGAATGGAGCCACCCGTATCCGTACCGGTCGCGCCCAGCACCAGACCTGCGGCTACGGCAGCGGCAGAGCCACCGGAGGAACCGCCCGGAACCAGCTTGGCGTCAGAGCCATTGCGCTTCCATGGGT
>NZ_JACRVW010000029.1:0-8415 GCF_018812085.1 Gluconobacter sp. P5H9_a | reverse complement strand
GCAAGCGACTTCGGATGTATTTTTCCTCGTGGCTCCATCGCCTTGAGCAATCTTGCTGTCATGACGGGGTTTGCCAGTCGGGCTGATTTAGCCAGGAGCGGGTCTAGGTGGTGTTTCCGCTGCCCATGCTTCGACAAAGGCCAGCATTTCATCTCGGGAACGCTGGAATGATGGTGTTTTTATATCTTCATTCCGAAGGGTCGGGCAGGGTTTGCACTTAGATGACCTTTGCCACGGAAAGGCAATCTGTTCAGCAATCGCCCGCATGGTGAACCTGTAAGCGTTCGCCGCTCTAAGCCACATTCTCCCGCGTCTGGTGTATCGCTGAGCGCGTTCTAGGATACCTAGGGTCTCTGCCTGCTGGACAGCGTAAACAACGCTCCTACGGCTACACCCTGCGATCTTGGCGATGGTCTCAAACGACATGGGCCGCTGGTGCCGTGCGATGACCAGGAGAACGTCTTTGCCCGTTCGGCTGATGTTCCCGGCGCGGAAGGTGTTCAGGATGAGGGAGCGAAGAGCGGGAAACGGAGAACGGGACACGGGCCAAACCTTATCTTAGGCGAGGCGTTCTCTTTCCTGCTGATCTAGTCTTGTATCCTGTCGTCAGGATCACTAAAATCAGTGTCGGACGTGTCAGGTGGTGGTACACCTTTCACATCAAGTCCACCTTCGCCGCCAGCGAAGATATTGAAGGGGTCGGCCTTGCAGGGCTGGCCCCTTCCTCATTTCTAGCCCTATCCTGACCCGCGTCGGTCAATATGGCAAGGGCATCAGAGGCAGGAGAGCACTCGCTCGACAGCCTGCGGTTCCCGGTCGATCAGAAGCAACAGCGTTCGAGCGGCTTTTTCTGGCGTTCGGCGTCCTTGCTCCCAATCGCGCACGGCTCCTGCACTGAAACCATATCGGGCCGCGAACCGATCCTGACTCAAGCCCGTACGCTTGCGGATAGCCGCGACAGGAATTTCAGGCGGCGTCCAGACACGACCGGGCTTTGCACGACCTGCCATGATGTCTGCGGCTTCCTGAGCAGACGCTAACAGTTCTTCAGCTAGATTTGCCATCATGATCCTCCTTTGATGATAGACACAAAGGCCCGTTTTTGATCTGGGGTCAGGTCTACCTGGTCGCCCTTGCCGTAAAGTAGGAGGGCAAGAATCGGCGTATTGTCATCTGCAACATACCAAACCACCCGAAACCCACCTCTTTTGCCACGTCCAGCCCCCGCGAAACGCATTTTACGTGCGCCTCCCATGCCAGGGATAACGTCGCCTGCTCGTGGGTTTTCTGCCAGCACTCGAATGAGTTCCGCCCGCTCTTCATGGCTCAACAAGGCGTCTGCCCGTTTGGTGAAGATTGGGGTTTCTATGACCGAATGCATATCTCTGTATACGGCATTGCCTTATAGATAGCAACCTTGCGTCACTTGCAAACCGAACCCTGAATAGTAGGCCGTGCAAGAGAAAGACTGCTCACCCCGTTACTCCCCTTTTTTGTAAGACAAAAAGTCCACCTGGGTAAAACATTATGGGATGTCGCCAGACCGTAATGAGTAAAACAAAAAGTCGGCCGTGTAAGACATTTTGGAAAAACGGAAGGGACCAATAAAGCCCCCCTCCGTCCCCATCGTCAGGCTGCTAACCGATCATAAGCCAGCCGAACATTCTGGATTGCTCGCTGGTCCATAGCAACGGTCGGAACAGTCACGACATACGGTGATCCATCCGCTGCTTCCATGACGAAAGCCCGCTGATCCAGCGGACAGGTTCTTACCTGGTCAATGATGGATTCCGAAATGTCGATGCAGAACGGGAAGCTGAAATAGGCCCCATGATTGCCCGGCAGCTCATAGGTGTATTCCTCAACCACCGTGAGGCAGTCGGGTACCGGGACCGTCATGGTTTTCTGGATACCGTCCGCCGTCTGAAGTGGAAGCCAGACAGTTCCGGTCGTGCTGCTAGGAAGTCCGTTGAACCGTGAAAGCAAAGCTCGAACCTCACCATGAATTGCCCGCTCGGTCGGTGTCAGGTCTGCATCGTCCTCGTTGGAAGGCTCTAGAATTGCCTGTGCATGGTTCAAAGTTTGGCCCACTGCCGGTGCTTCAATTGGGTGACAGTAGCCCCCAAAATCTTTAAGACTATGTACCCTACTGTCACCCATCAGGCCGGAAACCAAGGCAACAGACTGATCTGTTACGGCATAGTTTCTGCCACCTGAACGACTCTTACCGGACGATCCAGACGCCTCCCATTCAAGTCCCATCATGGCAAGGATCTCTGCCACTTCCCGCGTGGGTCGAGCGGGCATCTTGATCGTGCAGATATGCCCGTCTTTGTTTTCGGCTTTTGCTCTGCCCTTACTGTCCGTCTCGTAAATGCGGCCCCATTTCCCAGGAACACATCCGAACGCGGCCAATGTGAAACGGCGGCTCATGACGCGCTCGATAACTTCACGCGCTCTATCCTGCGTCCACTTACCTCCCACGCCTTCCGGTCCGAACACGAAGGCATAGAGATTCCGTCGAATATCTCCGCTGTCGTATGATGCGTGACTAGAGGAATTGTCCTGGTACGCGATCCCGGCCGCCTCGGCATACCGGCGCACCCGCTGCACCCCGCGCCCATCATCGTAAAACCGCACAATGTCAGGCGTAAGAACGTCCACCCGGAACGCGGTCCGAATGTCAAATGCCTTAACTGCGAAGGAATCCTGAACGGATCGGTTACGGCTTAGACGTAGATTTGTCGCCTGTTCATCCGTGAGGATTGGCGCGGCCATGATTGCCGCAACCTCGGCTTCTTCAATCTGGGCCTTCTTTTCCGCTGCGGCGATCTGAATATCGCCTGTGACGCTGCAAGGAACGCGAGTTAGCCTGAACCCCATATCCTCAAGACGCCATAGAAGTCCGGCCCCGAAATCTGCCCGCTGGTTTTTATCGTTGCGCTCGATGCTACGAATGAAGGCCTCATAGCCCTCAATCGTGCGCCCGGTCATGCTGGTGATCTCTTGCCTTGCCCGCGTCTCTGCTGCCTCTGTAACGGCCTGAGCGGCGTTATTAGGCTCGAAAGCGATAGACCAATGACGGATACACCGAACCCTGCGCATCATCTGCGCCGCGATACTCGGAGTGACAGAGAAGCCGCCGCCAAGAAAGAAGCCACGGGTGAAGTGAGGCTTGCGCCCATGTTCGATAGAAAGCCCGCTGGTGATCGTGGGGGAATGACAAACCACGTCGTATTCCCGGCTGACGTTTTCAGCGTCCGCAAAGAACTGCTGCACGGCTTTCGTGTTTTTCGTGAGATCGTTGACGATCAGAACACGATACCCGTCCGCCTGGAGTATTTCCCCGACGGTCTGAGCTGCTTTCCGACTTTCACACGAAACCCATGCTCTGCCGCCCTCCATGAGTTCTCTGAGCACTTCCTGCACGATCCAAGCACGTGCAGACGGGCCGGACGTATAGACCGCTTTAAACTCCTGTGGTTGATCCTGCACGTCGATAATCCGAACGGACGTGCCGGGCTTGAGCCTGTCTGTGATGAAAGCCACGTCCTGATCTGTCAGGTTCGCGTCGAAGAACACCCCTGCGTTCATCGTGCGGGCGATTTCGTCCAGCTTATCAAAATCCCTTTCGTTGCACACGCTCCGGGACGCCAGAAGCGACAGAGACTGTCCCCATTCATCAAACAAGAAAGATGAAGCGCCTCCTACGATTTCCTGTAGGGCTGGCTTGTCGAGCGATGGAAGACAGCAAGACACGGCGGACGTTACAAACCCGTGCCGGGTCACGTCTTTGTAGAAGTCCACCCCGTATTTCTGGGACTGCTCCATACAAAGCGATGTTGAGGGGGTAGAGGCAACCGTATAGCGCCGGACCATACTCTCCGAGATGAACGGCTTACCAATATGGGCGGATTTGCCTGAAGCCATTGGCGCTCGCACAAAGGTCACACAATCCTGCCACGAGGCATCATAGGCGGGGAGCTCAAAGACGATTTGACGCGGGACAGTGAGGCTCCAATGTTGCCGAGCGGCCACCTGGCGGCGCTGGATAAGGCTATTCAGGAAAGACCGGGCATTGGTCTCTGTATCGCCGTCCATATCGAACTGTGTCGCGATTTCCGCCATAACGTCCTCTGCCGAACAGACGACAGGAACCTTAAAAGAGAGCCGAGAAACTAGAGCAAAAATCTCTTTTGGTGTTGCAATTTCGGCATTGTTTGGACTATTATGCATGTACTCCGTCGGTTTCATTGGCGGTCAGGTTACTGAAAAAAGCCATTTCTTTAGCCTCCATAAAGTTTAGATAAACCCGCTTACTTCTTCTGGTCCGCCGCCAAGCTAGATCCAGTTGAATGAGCGGGTTTAGTTTTACCACGTTACAGAATCACGATGCAACGAATGGTGACTGTGCTTCGGGATTTTCTGCGAGAGTATTTCGCCAGGCGATTGCTTGCTCACGGACAGGCGCTAGTTCGCGTTGCCATGCTGAGAGATCATAGCCCGTTGCAATGTCGTATGGTCTCCGCAACGTGTTAGCGAAGTCTGGCGCGTAGTGCGTATTCACGTCAGGCGGGAAAAACTCTCCGGGCTTAGCTGACTGATGCAAAGCGTAGAGTTTCTTCGACGCTGCCAGATAGGCAACCCGAGCGACCTCTAGGTCAGCGCAGACGGCCCGCGCTTCATCACATACCCGATCCCACGAGGCAGCGTGTCCATCTGCCAGAGCTGCTTCTAGTTCGACCTCAAAACGTGTGATCTTCTCTTGCTGATGTACGATGGCGTCCTTCGCCGCATTAATCGTATCCTGTACAGATTCAGCTTCACGCAGCTTTTCATTTAGTTTTAAAGGCAGAACCGTAATCGGAAGCCCTTTCCGGCTCTGTTCCAGCCTCCATTTAGCTGCCTCGGCTCGAACATCGCCAAGATCAGCGAGTACAGCCTCTAGTTCAATGATGGTCTGCCGGTCGTTACGAATAAACGTCTTGGCAACTCCGATCTCGTGTCGGATTTTAGAAATATTCATTAGATTATACCTTTTCATTTTCTGGAAGATTGAATAGTCTAGGAAGACCTAAACGCTGCCTTTGATTGTTTAGGAAGAATATCCTGTCAGAATTAAATCTGATCTCGGCTGCTGTATTTTCTTCGTGTTCTTTAATGAGGTCCATGAGGGGAGTTTTGCGTTCCATATTATTAGTTCCAATATTTTTTATTGATGTCGTTAACCTGAGAAGCCGTCATTGCTCTAGGAGCCGCCTTATCGAACTGGGTCAGATTGGTAGAGATTTGAGAGGCTAGACGGCGCTTTTCGGCTGCATCATTAGCCGCCCGGTCGGTAGTTCGGATGCCGCCCCGTGATCCATGTCTTACGCTCGGTTGAGTATAGGAATTGGCGGCAGGAACGTGCTTAACTTTTGCACTGCCTGTAAATAGCTTGATAACCGGCACGATTAGCAGTCCTCCAGAGCGTTTTTACAGTCGCGGGAAAATAGAAATGCTTGCCAAGTATCAAATGCTAGCTTCTCGGCAATAGTAGTCTGGGGAAACGCATCTTTCGCGATATTCCAAAAGGCAATCCCTGCATAAATTTCGCTGGTGATATGCTTAGCCATTACTTCTGCGAATTTTGCAGAACGTGGATTACTAGCGCGGATAGTGCGGCTCCGATTATCCAACCATTCGCAGATACCTGATTGACGGCGGATCATGCTGATACTCCCTTGAAACGGCGGTGAGCGGCAAATGTCGCCTCAATACCTGGGAGACTTTCTCGGTTGATTACAATTTTTCCAGCAATCTTTTCATAAGGAAATATTTTTTTTCTAAGATAAAGATAGGCGGTTACTCTGGGAATATTAAGGTGTTCAGATAGTTCAGTAACAGAGATATAATTCACGCTGGATTTCCTCCATGTATAGCGCGCTTCTTTTCCAAGCCTCTTGACGGCTCCCCATCTGCGGGGCTATATCTCCTCTTGCCGGGTAGCACTGGCGAGAAAAAATAGTGGGTGGCGATTTAAGGCTTGCCAAAGCCGATTTAGTCATCTAAAAACAATTCAAGTTTCGTAAAACTTGAAAACACTATTCTTTTGTAAAAGACCAAACAATTTCTTATAGCACATTATAGGCCGTTATAACGACTGTTTTTTTGTAACAAAAAGTAACTTCTGTATAATTGGCAGTTTCCTGCCGTTTTATGGACAACTCCCGACACGACGGAATTTTTTCGAATCGGGATGTTACTATCGAATCGGTGGCCCGCTGCTCTGTTCTCAGAATCCGTCCCGTCATCGGCGTGGGCGGTTTTTTTTTTGCCTATCTGGTCATACGTTCGCTTGCAATAACAAGAGAACAGTTTTAACAGTGTCTAGACGCAAGCGAACAAGCGAACGGATAGGTCATGGCTGTTTTTGGATATTGCCGCGTTTCGACGTCCAGGCAGGTCGGTGAAGGCGAGAGCCTCGCTGTCCAGGAAAGGCAGATACGCGGGTATGCGATGCAGTTAGGGCTAGAGATAGACCATATCTTCGTTGAGAAGGGCGTCTCCGGTTCTGTGCCACTGGCAGACCGTCCCGAGGGTAAGACGCTACTAGAGAGGCTTGCGGCCGGTGATACGATCATCACGGCTAAGCTGGACCGTATGTTCCGATCTGCGGTGGATGCCCTCGGCGTTCTTGAGGACATGAAAAGCCGTTCGGTGTCTCTGCACATGATTGACCTGGGCGGCGATGTGACCGGCAACGGCATCAGCAAGCTGGTGTTTACGATCCTGTCAGCCGTAGCCGAGGCAGAACGTGACCGCATCCGTGAGCGCATCAGCACCGTAAAGGCTGACCAGAAAGGCCGGGGCCGCTACCTGGGCGGGAAGGTACCGTTTGGTTTTGCTGTCGGACCTAGCGGCGACCTTGTGCAAGTCCCCGAACAACAGGCAGCGATACGCCATGCAAAAGCCCTTCGTGCTGACGATCACAGCCTCCGGGATATTCAGGCCAAGCTAAAGCGGAACGGGATGCCTTTGTCTCTGGCTGCTCTGCATCGCATCCTGTCCGCCTGACACCTAACCGAACGGCCACCAGCGGCGGCGTGGGGGATACGCTAGGGGTGCCGCCTTGGGTGTCGGGGGTGTCTCTGGCTCTGGAACCCGGCGCAATTCCTCGATTTCTGCCCGTGCCGCGTCCCGTTCCGCTTTCAGGCGTCCGACCTGTTCAGCCAGATCCAGAGACCGCATATCAGCCTCGGACCTAGCGGCCTCCGCCCGTGTCAGGGCCTCCCGTAGCGCCTCGATGGCTGCCAGTGTCGCGCCCATGTCTGCTTGGGGTGCCGGTGGCGTGTCTGGGGTGTCATCCGCCACGGTATCGGCATCGTGTCGGTTCGGGGTGTCGAATATATCCTTAGGCACACTGAAACGGGCTATGCCGGTGTTATCCACGACACGGAGCCAGCCAGCACGGCGGACACGGGATTTAGCGGCTTCCTTGCTTACACCAAGCCGCTCAGCAAGTTCGGCGTAAGATAGGCGGATCATTTCAGACATAAGAGCGCACCGGGGTCGTCATGGTGTCGACATAGGTGCCTGACATGTCATCGACACGCAATGCCGACATGAGGCGTCGGCACGGTGTCATAGGGGTGTCAGTTAGTTTTCGTCTATTACAATCACGTCTAAGTTATTAGCCCTGATCTCATGCTTAATCGCATCCAAAACATCAGCCCTCGTTGCCTTTGTCTTCGCAACAATCAGATTGCCTTCTGACGTGTAGTCTTCATGATTACTGATTTCCAGATCGCCAACAGACAAAGCGAGACCACGGACTAATTCATCAAGATGACGTCCGGGTTTCAACCTATCGTCTCTGCTACGGTCTTCTTTGTAATCAATCTTAAATTTGTATGTGTTCATGTCGATAATATCCGTCGATGGAGTATATAGTGGAACAGACTTGATTTGATCTGTTCCACTCTAATTTTCATAACGATTTTATAATCGTCATTACAAAATTGAACTGCCACTGCGCGATTGCGATGTCACAGCAATACAAGCTTATCACTATAAACATCAGTGGGATAAGGATTTCGTTATCGTCAATTTCAGTATTAAGGAAGTCTAGCATTTTTTCGTCTCCATACCCTTAATTGGGTCAAACTGATTGTAGACGACATCTATGCAAGCGACTTCGGATGTATTTTTCCTCGTGGCTCCATCGCCTTGAGCAATCTTGCTGTCATGACGGGGTTTGCCAGTCGGGCTGATTTAGCCAGGAGCGGGTCTAGGTGGTGTTTCCGCTGCCCATGCTTCGACAAAGGCCAGCATTTCATCTCGGGAACGCTGGAATGATGGTGTTTTTATATCTTCATTCCGAAGGGTCGGGCAGGGTTTGCACTTAGATGACCTTTGCCACGGAAAGGCAATCTG
>NZ_JACRVW010000028.1:0-9070 GCF_018812085.1 Gluconobacter sp. P5H9_a | reverse complement strand
TGTCCGGCAGGGGAAACTGCTTCGACAATGCAGCCGTAGAGACCTTCTTCAAGAGCCTGAAGGCCGAACTGCTCTGGCGACAGACATGGCCCACTCGGCAGCAGGCAACCGCCCCCATCTTCCAGTACGTCAACGGCTTCTACAACCCGCGACGGCGCCATTCATATCTCGGCAACATCAGCCCTCTCGCTTTCGAGGCTAAAGCCGCCTAACAAAATCACATACCGGCACAAAACCGTAGCAAGTCCAATGTAGGATCGGGCCATAGCATTAAGAACAACGTGAGGTGCTTGCAGCAAAAGGTGACGTTTGACCAATGACGCAGCGTTGATGCGAAGTCACACAGGCTTTAGCTAAATATTTGGTTTTCTCGGGAAAATTAAGAAATGGCGGAGGGGATGTCCGCCAATATGAAGGCGTGTCAAAACACTTTAGAGTGAATTTAACCCTAAAAAACAATCTATTAGTTCAGATTGACGACGCACACCACCGCACATAGACGCGTGAAACCATATGATATAAGGTGGGATCAAAGATGGGACTAAAAATCCATGAGCAAGCTTCCGCCAAACCAGTTAACCGTACGCAAGCTCGCCAGCCTGAAAGACGGCGTCCATGGTGATGGCGGAAACCTGTGGATCACGATCCGAGGCGAGACGCGTGCCTGGACCTTCCGCTTTAAGAGCCCCTTGACCGGCAAGCGCCGGGAAATGGGATTGGGACCCGCTCGGGATGTGCCCCTGTTCGAAGCGCGCACCAAGGCGACCGATGCCAGGCGTCTTCTGCTGGCGGGGATCGATCCTTTGGAGGAGCAGGCCAAAAGAAAGCGCAGCACCGTCAGGGAGCGGACCTTCGAGGAAGTCGCCGAGCATTACATCACGGAACAGACACCGGCCTGGAAAGACCCGCGTTCCGCACCCATGTGGCGCAGTTCTCTCGGGCGGCATGTCTATCCCCTTATGGGGAGCCGTCCGATCGGTCAGGTCCAGACAGACGACGTACTGTCCGTGCTGCGTCCGATCTGGGAAACCACGACCGAAACGGCCAGTCGTCTCCGCGGGCGGATCGAACGTATTCTCGACTATGCTCACAGCCATCACTGGCGAGAGGGAGACAACCCCGCTCGCTGGCGCGGTCATCTGGCCAACATTCTTCCGAAACCCACGGCCGTGGCCAAGGTCGTGCATCATGCGGCCATTCCCTACCGCGATCTTCCGGCTGTGTTTGCACGACTTGGTCGACAGGATGGCTCTGCCGCTCTTGCCGCCCGCTTCCTCTGCCTGACGGCTGCGCGGTCTGGTGAGGTGCGTCATGCGTTATGGTCTGAAATCGACTTCGAGAAGCAGATCTGGGTGGTTCCGGCCGAACGCATGAAAGCGAAGCGCGAACATCGCGTACCGTTGACGGCCAGTGCCCTCAGTGTGCTCCGGCGGATGGAGATACTGAAATCGCCCGCTTCAGCCGATGGTCTGGTTTTCCCTGGGGGCAAAATCGGATCGCCGCTCAGCGATGTCGCCGTCTCCAAGGCGCTCCATCGTGCAGCTGGCACGCAGGACGTGACCATTCATGGATTACGATCCAGCTTCCGGGACTGGGCGGCAGAGGAGACAGACTTCCCGCGGGAAGTGGCGGAAATGGCGCTGGCTCATGCCATTGGAGACAAGGTCGAAGCCGCATACCGGCGAGGCGATCTGTTCAGCAAACGGCAGGAGATGATGAAGCAATGGGAGAAGTTCTGTCTGGGGCACGGATAGAGAAAGCGAATAAGCAGATGGGATCCATCAACCCCTGAGAGTCCTTTTAGAAATTCACTGATAAGCGCTTCTATATAGCATAAGGCTTCCCACGGCGGTGTGGATCATGACCTCTGCAACGTTGATCCGCTGTTCGTAGTCCTTTACAAGACGACGCCAGCGGATCATGCAACCGAAGGTTTGTTTTAGGATCCAATGCCGCAGCAGGATTCTAAACCTTTTTGTTCTATCTGAGCGCCGCATAACCTCGATTGTAAAATGCATAAAAGCAGCTTCGTAATACAAATTAACACATAAGGAAAATGTAGATAATTCATGAAGAAGGTAAAATCTCACGCAAACTATCGAGTACTTCCCATGCCACTTGCCTCATAGTAGCGTAATGGGCGCCAATAATTTTTTTACCAATCATTTCTTTGAGTGTGGGATTCTTATCGATCATCTCTTTAAAGATAGGCTCTGGATCAGTTTTTAATTTTACATACAAATTTTGACTCAAATAATTGTCAACATGAGCGCCTCCATCTTGGTCGCGCATCGACGCGATAAGTTCTTTTCTTGTTAAATATACTCCATCTTCTGCTTTAAATATGGCTTCGTTGTACCAGTCTTCAAAATCAAGAGCCCTTTTCCAGGGTATATCAGGAAAAACGCTGCACAGTGGCTTGTAGGCATAGTGACCGCCAAAGCCCATTTCCGTAAAAATTAGAGGGGCAGCCGGACTTAATTCGTGTTCAGATTTATTTCCATTCATCATTATTTCATTATAAAAACCTCTTGAACTACTAATAAATTTTGCTTCTTCTTTCTTGTTAAGAGATCGAAGTAAAGATGTTGTGTTTCGTCCGCCATCACGAAGCAAGGTGGAGACGATCGTAGAGAGTATCATCGCCATTGGCACACTCCCTTTATCATAAAGTTCCCCTATCTGTTTTAGCACATCAATTTGATCCCTAAACATCTGTTCCAACTCGCCTTCAGGTCGTGACTGCTTACTCATTTTGAGCCTTCTCGTTAAAAGTTCCGCGATCAATATTATCATAGAGGGTCGAATAAATTACTGGAACAGGTCGGCTATGCGGAGAACCAACTAAGAGTTCCTATGCCTGACAAGGGGGCGTCGCCGTCTTTCTGCTCCTGTCTCACTGAGCAGAAAGACAAATCAGGGGGGAGATCGGAATATCGAGTTTGTGACATTAACACTCAAAAGCGGACTCCTCCGCCAATCCCGGAGCGGTTCATATTCCATGTCCGGATAGCCGGACAGAGCATCGGAAATCCGCTCGAAGACATTGGCATTGCGCCAGTCACTGAAACGACGGAAAGCGGTGCTCCAGTTGCCGAACACGGCAGGCAAATCATGCCACGGACTTC
This sequence comes from Gluconobacter sp. P5H9_a, assembly GCF_018812085.1. NCBI lineage: Bacteria > Pseudomonadati > Pseudomonadota > Alphaproteobacteria > Acetobacterales > Acetobacteraceae > Gluconobacter > Gluconobacter sp. P5H9_a. The sequence goes on along the minus strand of NZ_JACRVW010000028.1, from coordinate 5,942 downwards.
CCGTTCGGACAATCCACAGCACCGTTTTCATAAAAAGCCGGTTGTCCCGACCACTTCGACCCAGATCCATCGATTTGCCAAGGCATTGGGGGTCAATCAGCGCCCATTGGGCGTCCGTCAGCACAAAGCGTTCCATTAGAAGCTTGAATCATAGCTCAAGCCTCATGTGTTTCCCCACAAACCTTAAACCAGTTCAGCCTGGCCAGAAAACGACCATTCGTTCTTCCAGGAGAGATTTCGATGATGAGCACACTTTGCGAAATTTGGCGCCACTGGCCTTGACAGCTTTGACAATCTCCGGCGCGGGATGCTTCCATGTTTTGTGGATCGGTTGAGCAGCTGCTACCCACAACTCCGCATCAATCACGAAAAGAGATGGATCGAAATTATGCGCCGAGCCATGGTGGGGCAACATAAATGTGGTCACCCAATTTACCTCGTCACGATAGTAATTCTGGAATCTCTGCACCGTTAATGGATCTTTGAAGTCTATATCTCCGGTACCCATCCAGCCGACGCGCGCTTTCGGGAACATCTGCGCGCCGCGCAGCACGGCACCAGCCTTCTGCGGCTCGGCTGGCCCGGAATACAACGTCATGGAGGTTTCGTTCTTATCGCCGAATGCCCAGGCATAAGCGCGAGCAACGGCGGTACGGTGTTTGGTCACCAAGCGCCGACGTTCCTTCTTATCTTTCACCTTTTCGGAAAAACTACCTCTTGGCCAACTCAGGGCTATCTCCACCGCAGTACAGAATGCATCGCGATCCCGCTGCGAAGCTCGCTTTACATGAGGCTTCAAGAGCCATCCAGCTTCCGTGCCCGTCCCAACATGGAATTCGATGCGCTGCACGAGCGTCGCTCCGTCTGGCGAACGACGCTCCGTAGGTCGAGCACCTCTCCCGCCGGTTGGAACCCTGCCCTCCCAAAGCATCCCATCAGGGCCAGACCGTGTAGGCTCCGCGGGCGGCAATTCTCGAAAGCCCGAACTCGCTTCGCCGTCGTCATCCGGCATTACCATGACAATCTGCCGCGGCCCGAAACTTGTCATGGTACCGAGGGCGTCAACGACAACATCTTCGTGGAAGCGTTCTGCACTGCGTTCACCACTTGTCGCCGCGCTTCTTCCGAATGCGATTATGCGATCAATATCATCCAGATAAGGCATTACAATCGTATCGACCCTCAACCCCCTCTTTGCATGCAGTAGATGAGGAATGCCACAGATATGATCTCGGTCGAAGTGCGACACGAAAAGCATATCCAGTTGGCGAGAGGGACGTCGGGCCACAATGGAGCGTATGGACTGGACAACTCCCGCAATGGGATCCGAGCCGCAATCGTAGACGTACATGAAGTCGGCTAAAGGTACCGCATCGGAAACAAGTGATTGCCGCCAATTCTTCTGGTCCGATGTGAGATCGCGCAGTGTACCGATATTAAAACCTCCCTGACCCACAGGGAGCTGATATCGGTGATGTCCGAGAACATATTTCGCTTCGTCGCGCTTCCATGCTCGCGGGTGACTGGATGGGAGGCGCGCGGTCCGAGCGGCGAGGTTCATAGCTTGCTGCTGGCGTTCAGACAGGACCTGCCGGCAGTCATTATGGATATCTTCGACTGAAAGAATTTTAAGCCTGTATTCCAGTGCTCGGGCGTAGAGCTGTTCGGGTAATTCCTTCTTCAGAAATTCGAAGACGAATTCGAACGTCATTTCCAGCCCATAACTCCGGGCTATGTCACGACGGATGTAGAAATCAGCGCAATCACACGCAGACTTCCACTGCTCATCATCCGGATTATCTATAAAAGTGTTGTTCATCTGTTAACCTAGGGATCCGTGAATGCCGCGCTCGGGATTAGAGTTGTCAATTACTATACCGAAGAGGTTTACGTCTGCTTCGGAGAAATCGAAAGCTGAGTCGGAACGACCGACATGAGGCGAGAGTAGCCTGTCTGCATTGTCCATGTAGAGCAGACCACCAGTTATAACGACAAGCGGAATGTCAGCTTTGTGGTTTTTATTTATAATTCCCACTCGATTGTAAATAATTCACTAAAATAATTTAAAATCAAATAATTATATATAACAAACACTCTAGATACCATGAATAATGCCATTTTCAATTATCTTGAACCGCTATCCTGCAGCCGCTTCACATCACGCATTTCTTCAACTTTAGGCCTTATCCGAGCGAGAACACGCCGCGTAGCGTCCATATTAAGCCAGCTAGGCCCCGCAGTAACGGCCGCGTATGTGGCATCTGACAGTAACTGACGGCGCTCGGTGTCCGTGGCAGAACGCCTATACATAGATCAGCAGCTTGAGCGATAAGCTCATTCAATGGACTTGATTACCCCCCCCAGCGAGTAAATGTCCTCTGGCGTTACCGCGCCAATCTCTAGCACAACTTCCTTCTCGCTATTTCCATATCGCCCTGCACCTTCTTGATAGCCAGTAATGTTGGACTTGTTCGCTTTCATTACCGCTAGAAAGTCGGAATTACGAAACAGCTTCGATAAATTTACGATAACGCTGCCCTCGGGTGAATGCAGATAAATAATTGTCCCTTGAAAATCCTGACCTTGAGGTGGAACCCCAACCTTGAAGGCTTTCGCAACTTCAATATCCACTGTCCAAGATGATATTTTCTCTGGCAATCTATCTTCGCCGATAAGACTCCATACGCTCTCTTTAGGCAATATGATTTGCCTGTAACAAAGAAGTAGACAGGACCGAAAATCGTCAGAGAGCTCTTTGCACTCTCTCTCTCTTCAATCTCTCCGCACGCTCAACTGTAGAACTACGCTGCCAATCACTGACAACTTGCAACAGAGACAGAAGAAATTTTTCTTTCATTAAGTCAAGCACCTTATTTTTCTGATCATATTGGATTTATCTAAATCGTCCATATGGCAACGACTGTAACCACTCATGAGGCGATACCAGCTTGCTGATCTCGATGTTGTAAATTTCGTGACCTTGCCGGACCTGATATTTCGGATGCACCCATTCACCCGCGCGATAATAGCGCGCCTGATCTAGAAAGCGCTCGCGTCCCCGGCCACCCAGCAGCCACATGCGACGGTTGGTGATCTCGTAGGTCATAAAAAAGAACTGGTCGATAGGCTCTCTCGCATGACGGGCCGTGATCTGAGCCGTGTAATCCTCTCGGGGTGGCACCTGACGCTTTACCGTCTTAATACCGATGCGGGTGCCCAACCCAGTAATGAAATCAGGTTGGCCAGCTGCATCGTCCCGCACCCACTGAAAGTTCTGGACGCCTTCATGCTTTAGCCACGAGTTGAACACGATTTCGCCTAAATCGCCCACCCATCTCTCATCCGTGGCCACCTCGGCGTAGATGTTTCCATACTGGCGGTCACGTTCTGCACGCATTCGCTTGGCCTGTTCTTCACGCTCAGGCTCTATCAAAAGAGAAATCCAACCTTGTGGATGAACTTGACTGTTTGCCATTACCTCAATCATCCTCCGAGTAAGGCCCAAGAAAGCGAACGCCATTGAAATGGATTAGGTGCGACGGGGCATCCGCCACCCACACCTCAGTTTCCCAAGCGATTTCTCCGAGATAACGACCCATAATCGCTCGATTGGGAAACGCAGTGACATACACGAGCCCCGCTGTCGATCCTGCGAACAGCTTCGCCAACTCATTATGACGCTTACCGTCGACAGGCCCATGACTAGTAACGGATTCAACCAAAAGCAGCCAGTTTTTCGCTGTGTAATGCATTACTACATCAGGCATCTTGCCATGTAAATCGACGTCAACGCCCAGGCTCGCGAGCAAAGGCGCGTCGAAATACCCAAACTTGTCGCCCGTATCACCGACATAGACCAGCACACTACCCTGCGCAAAGCGCGAAGCGAAGTCCTCGATGATGGCCCGAATCAGTTCGCTGTGCTCGCCAGGGCTAAGGGTAATTTCCTTGCCCGGTGCAATCTCGACAGGAATACGGTTCTGCTCTCGCTCCTTGGCGTAGCGGGCAACCAGGGTTTCCCGCTCGGCGAGATAGTCCGTCAAGCTGTCATGCCACGCCGAACTGCCGAAGGTGCGAAGCAAGGCCAGCGCGGCGGGTTCGATTTGATAACACCATCTGGGACTATTGCGCGGCCGTGTTGGCTGATCGGGGTTTGCAACAGCAAGCCCTGCATCACAAAACTGGTGCATGGTCTGCCGGCGAAACGTCTCGCGGGTGTTCGGCGCATATTCCTTGCCATAGTGTTCGCGCGCCCAATCCATGATGGGCGTGATGCCGACAAGCGGGTTTTCCGCGTCGACCCACGCTTTACCCGGTATGAGATTCAGGAGCGCCAGCAGACACAGCGCAGAACGCTCGTTCTGCTGCGCCCTCGGTAAGCCCAAGGCAATAATGATCTGTTGCGTGGCCTCGATGTAGTCGTGCTTGTCGTTCATTCGGTCAGGGTTCCTAGCTTGGCGTCGATCTGGTCCTGCGTAAATGTTCTTTGCTTCATGGCCCATTCGCCAAGCTGGATCAGGGTGTCACGGCTTGGGTACTTCATCAGCTTGAGGTCAGTTGCATTGACCTGCGTATGGCCGTTGAAGCGCCGAAAATGCTCATCTACTGCGGTCGTGTTCAGGAATACGACCAGCCCACGGGCTAGCGCTTCGGGCAAGCCGTGTTTGTTCTCATGAAACAGGTTCATGTGGTTTTCGAAGCCCAGCACCGAATGATCGCCGAAAGCGGCAGGATCAACGATGCTTGCCACTACACGGCGCTTCTCCTCCTTCGAAGAAAAGCGCCGCACCACGCAATAAAACCCGTTCGGGTAAAGCCATTTTTTCGTCTCATCGTTGCACATGATCGCGTTGGACTTCTTCAAGCCCTGCACAGGCCAGACAGTGCCGGTCATGCTCAAGTGGCCAGGATAGATCAAGGGAACAGCGCCAGGCTCCGGCATATCGCGCAGATGAGCTTTCAAGCGGAAATCGACTACTGGCCCGGTCGATACCGTCACTCCAATGTCGGCCAGGGAGTAGCGCACGGCAGGCGATAGCTCGATGGTGCTTTTCTCGGTCGTGGTCGGCACATGAATGAACCGCTCCAGGTCATCCGGGAACACGATCCGGTCGAACGGGTGTTCATTGGTAGTCAGGTCGGAAAAGCTGTCATCGGTAGATGTAGAAATAGTCACCGGTCCTTGTTCCCCGCCACGCTCCAAGCGGATGATGATGTTCTCCTGCAGTACGTCGTCATCCTTGAATGCCTTGCTGCGCGACTCAAACAGGTGCATTTGACGGATTGCCGCCCGTTCCAGGATGAAGTTGCGGAAAGGCCTATAGTATGGGCCATTGCAGAAGCTGCGCGGGATGATCGCCACGACCTGGCCACCGGGCGCGGCCACAGCCACGGCCAGTGCCACAAATGCGGAATACAGATTCACCGTCTCGATGCCGACACGACGCAGGGCCAGACGGTGCGCTGATTTACTGTTGATTTTCTTGTACGGCGGATTGAGGATGGCATGGGTATAACCCGTTGGCGACTTAACCGCGAACAGATCATTGGCGGTCACCTGCTCAATGAAATCGTCCGAAATGATCCGGGGGGTTACTCCTTGATAGCCCGCTAGGTGCCGCGCCAAGTGGTCACGAAGGGTGTCGTCAATTTCGTAGGCCGTCGCCTCCACGGCCTTGAAGCCGAAGCCGCCAGTCACCCAGCGATCGAGAAAGGCGCAGGACAGCGCTCCAACACCCGCACCGGCATCGAGTAGTCTGCAGGTCTGCACAGAGCTGGCCGGGAACATGGACGCCATGAAGCGGGCCACACTCGAAGGCGTCATGAACTGGCCTAGTGCGACTTTGTGTTTCTGTGCGGTTCGTGGTGCAACCATGCGGCGCACGGTGTCGGCCTTCTCAAGCTGTTGCAACATTCCCACTCCTCGGCGTTCGCGGCACGAT
>NZ_JACRVW010000027.1:0-9767 GCF_018812085.1 Gluconobacter sp. P5H9_a | reverse complement strand
GCACCGGGCGGGCCATGCCCGCCCCTTCCCCCTCTCCTTATGCTGCCGCTTCTTCTCCCTCCCCTTCTCCCCCATTGTCGTTGACGCTCAGACTTTCCATCGCGGCCAGCGCCTCGGCAGCCTCAGCCTCCCGACGCGCCGTATCCTCGGCCAGATCCGCCTCCAGAGACGCCATTTCTTCTTCCTTCTCCTCCAGAAGAGCGGCCTCGCGGAACGGCATCCCGTCACGCGCACGGTAGCCGGGCAGCTTGCGCTCCGTCTCGGCCAGCAGCCGCTGTGCATCCGCAAGCTCGCTGTCAAAGCGCAGCAGGGTGTTCTCGATGCGGGCAATAAAGCCAAGCGGGGCGGTGTCATGATCAAAGTCGATCCCGATCATCCGGTCCTCGGCCACAATCGCAATCGTCGCGTCCCATTCCTCTTCACCCATGAAGGTCGAGCTCCAGGTCTCGCACACCAGTTCGAAGCCGCCGATTTCGCCAAGTGTCCACCGACCCTTCGTCTCTGCGCGTTTGGCCGTGCGCGCCTGACCCATCAGCCACCTACCGGCATCCTGCCGCTCTGTCAGCACATCCGACTTGCGCACAAGCTGGAACGCTTCGCCCCGTGTCGACTGGCGTTTCGCGATATCCGCCCTGATCTTCGGAATGACGGCTTCGGCCACCCTCTGATCGCGTTCAGCCCGCTCGATCGCGCGACGGACATTGAACTGGTCGTCGTAATGGGCGGCCTTGAGACGTCGCAGGCGGGCCAGTTCTGCTTCCAGTCCCGCCTTTTTCATCAGGCGTTCGTCACCTGAAGCCAGCGCCTTGGCCATGGCAAACTGGTTGGCACTTTCGCCGATATCCTCCAGACGGCGGATTGACCGGTCTCCGGACATGGCCAGACACAGGAAACGCTGCTTGCGCTCCAGAAGCTGCCAGTTCGTGGCATCCACCGAGCCTTTCAGGGCATAGGCGTAAATCTGGATCACAGGGTTCTGGTTGCCCTGGCGTTCGATCCGTCCCTCACGCTGGATGATATCGGCCACCAGCCAGGGCACATCGAGATGGTGCAGGGCAATCAGACGCTGCTGTGCGTTCACGCCCGTGCCCATCGTCGCACTCGAGCCGATCAGGATGCGTTTGCGCCCGGAATTGAGATCCCGAAACAGTCCCTGCTTGGCCGCACTCTTTTTGTAGTGCTGCATGAACGCGATCTCATCGCGCGGCACGCCCATCCGCATCAGCTCGTCGCGGATCCACAGATAGGCCGAGAAGCCCCGTTTCTCCAGCGCCGCTTCCGTGCCCAGATCCGAGAAAATCATCTGCACGGCCCCGGGCAGGTCATACGGCTTGCCAGTGTCGGGATCGGTGTAACGGTTTTCGCTCGTCGCCTTCCAGATGTCGAAGACCCTCGCGATCATGACGTTCAGCTTGTTGCTGGTGTCGTTGTCCTCCCAGGATCGGACAAAGCGCAGATCAATCGCCGCATGACGCGCATCGTTGATCACGGACAGGATGATATCCTCGCCCTTCTGCGGCTTGCCCTTGCGCTCCTCGATCACCTTGATCCGCGCTTCCAGCTCCTTCTGGTAATCGCGGAAGGCGGGTCCGCTATCTGCGACGATGATCTGTCGGCTGCCCGTGGCGATTTCAGGCAGTTTCACGTACTGGCGCAGATCGTCCTGCTGCACCACATCCGCGAAATGCCGGTACATTGCCATCAGATCGGCCACGTTCACGAACTCCGCAAACCGCGTCACAGGCTTGTACAGCCCGCTCGGCTGAAGCTCGAGTTCCGTGCGGGTTTCCCCGAAATTCGCGGCCCAGGCGTCGAACTCGTGCAGGCCGCGCTCGATCAGGGCGTCGATCTGCTGGAAGCGCTGCACATTGTACATCTCGCCAAGGGTGTTCGTAATCGGCGAACCCGAGGCCATGACAAGCTCGCGACCGGGATTGATGCGGCTGAGATAGCGGGCCTTGACGTACAGGTCCCAGGCACGCCCGCTGCCGTTCGGATCGACCCCCTTGAGGCTGGACTGGTTCGTGCCGAAGCTCAGTTTCCGGAACTGCTGCGCCTCGTCCACGAGGATCTGGTCGATCCCGATCTCGCCAAGATGCACCAGATCGTCTTTGCGGCTGGCCAGCCCGTCCAGCTTGGCTTTCATCCCCTCCTTCATGCGCTCGATGCGCTTGCGCGAGATGCGGTCGTCGGCGTCGATCTCGCACAGCAGGCTTTCGTAAGACGCGATCTGCGCCTCGATCATCGCCTGCTCAAACGCGGTTTCGACCGGGATGAACTTGAAGGCATCATGCGTGATGATGATCGCATCCCACTGTCCCGTGGCCGCACGGGCAAGGAAGCGCTGACGCTTCGCTTTCACGAAGTTCGTCTCGTCCGCGACCAGGATTTTCGCGGTCGGATAGAGCATCAGGAACTCGCGGGCCATCTGCGCCAGACAGTGTCCCGGCACCACCACCATGGCCTTCGAGATCAGGCCGAGACGGCGCTGCTCCATAATGGCCGCACACATCGAGAAGGTTTTTCCAGACCCCACCGCGTGGGCCATGTAAGTGTTGCCCGTGGCGATGATGCGCCAGACCACCCGCTTCTGGTGGGCACGCAGCTGGATCGTGGTGCTGGCCCCCGGCAACTGCAGATGCGCGCCGTCGAATGCGCGGGGGACGAGGTTGTTGTAGGTGTCGTTATACAGTCGCACCAGACGCTCGGCGCGCTCTGGATCCTGCCACACCCAGGTCTGGAAGGCCGTTTTAATAGCCGCGAGCTTTTCCTTGGCGGCCTCGGTCTCCTGCGCATTCAGGGTCCGGTGCTCGCCGTTCTCGTCGCGCCAGGTGTCCCAGATCTGCGGGATGGCCTGATTGAGCGCATCCTCGATCAGTTCCCCTGCGAGACGCCGTTCGGTGCCCCAGACGGACGTCGCCTCCGCCTTGCCCCGGAACGGTCCCTTGTCCAGGGTCCAGGACGCCACCTCCTTCGTGTGCCACACGCCAGCGTCGACCCCGATGACCTCGGCAATGAAGCCCTCGATATCGGTGGTCGGGATCCACGGTGCCCCGAGACGGGCCGTGATGTCGCTCGGTCGCAGATCCTCGGGCTGGGCCTCTTCCAGCGCGGCCACGGTCCGGGCAAAGCGGGGGTCAGTCTCGGCCGCCTTGCGGGCCTCCGCCAGTTTCGTGCGCACCGCGCCTGACAGCGCCTCATCGGCTGGCACCCACACATCGCGCCCGGGCTGGCTGCGTCCGGCATCGAGATAGATGGCACTGCCCAGCTCGGCGATGACCTCATCTTCGGACCGCCCCAGCAGCTCGGCAATGCGCGGGATCTCCACCACACCCGTCTCATGCAGGCAGACCGCAAGCGCGTCATGGGCGCTGTGGACTTCCGGCTCCAGCGTCGCCTGGATCACACGCTCGGAGAACAGGGGCCCCTGTGTGCCAATCTGCCGGTCCTCGTCGTACTCCTCGATCGAGCTGACCAGCCAGACGTCCGGATCGTCATAGAAGGGCTGGAGGTTCGGACGCCGCTGCGTCGTGCTCTCGTCCCCGGTTTTCGGATCAACACGCGTGCTGGTGATCGTCAGGTTGATCGGGCCGAACTGTCGCACGAACGTCTGGTAGGCGCGCTTGAGGTCCGTCTGGAGCGCACTGTAAGGCAGGTTCTCCACCTGGGCGCGCAGGACCGCACGGGCGGCATCGCGGACAGGGATCAGGCCTTCAATGATGCGCGCGTGCTTCTGGAAGATGCCGTCCTTCTGCTCGCCTTTCCTGACCTTCACCGGCACCGACTGGCCGTCGATGATCTGGTGCAGCGCACCCTTCTCGATCAGGTAGCTGCCTTCCTTGAGGCTTGCCCCCTCCCCTGCCGTGCCGACATCCGCACGGCGGCTTTGACGCAGCGCCTCGACGTCGAGCGTCTGCGGCACCGGGAACCGGGCCAGCCTGGCCAAGCGGGAAAGCGTGCTCGGCAGGGCATCGTCGAGCATCAGCATCGGGTTCGCCGCGCAGGTGTATTCCGGCCCGAACTGTCCGCTCGTCCAGCCGTGCCGACCCAGCACCTGCTGACCGTTCTCTACGAAATAGCGGTTGATGCTGAGCGGTCCCTCCCCCTCATCCGTGTCGGGCAGATCCGCAACCTCCAGCCAGGCGCTCTCGCCCGGGCTGTCCCCGATCTCGCGCCGGCGCAGGACCAGCACGTCCACGACCACATCGGTCCCGGCATCATCGTGCATCGCACCTGCGGGCAGACGCACCGCCCCGACCAGATCCGCCGTTTCGAACAGATGCCGGCGGGCGGTGGCGTCGCGCTTGTCCATTGTCCAGCGTGACGTCACGAACAGACCCATGGCACCGGGACGCAGGCGGGAGACAGAGCGGGCGATGAAGTAGTCATGCAGCGACAGGCCAAGCCGCCCCAGCTCGTCCGTGCCGCGCACCGTCCGGTTGCTGAACGGCGGATTGCCAATCGTGAGGTCAAACTGCTCCGCAATTTTCGCCGTCGTGAAGTCCTCGGCGCGAACCCACTGGTTCGGAAACAGCTTGCGGGCAATGCGGGCCGTCAGAGGGTCATTCTCGATCGCCGTCCAGGCTGTCTTGGGGGCAAGTTTCTCCGGGATCGCGCCCATGAACAGACCCGTGCCACAGCCCGGCTCCAGCGCACGTCCGCCGCGGAACCCCATCTGCGCCACCAGATCCCACAGCGCATGCACGATCAGTTCCGGCGTGTAATGGGCGTACTGCGTGGCCCGCGCCAGTCCGGCCCGCTCCTGCTGGCTCGTCAGCGTCTCAAGCTGCACCCCGATTTCTTCCCAGCCCTGACGGAAGGCTTCGCCCGGACGGGGGAACAGGCTGTTGGCCAGCTCCCCGGCTCCAAATCCCGTAAACTTCGCGAGCAAAGCCTGCTCGGACGGCGTTGCATTGCGCCCCTCGGTCTCCAGTTCGGTCAGAAGACGGATGGCGGCGAGGTTGTCCCGTGCGCGCGCTTTCCAGCCCTGGGACAGGTCACGTGTGCCACAGAGACGGAAGTCGATCTTAGGCGCCACAACCGGGGCTGCAGCGGCCTCTTTCGCGAGGGACGCGGCCTCGTCGAGCGCACGATCTCCGGGCAGGTCGCCCCAGAACAGGGTGTTGCTGCCGCCCCCAAGGGCTGAGGTGTCGAAAAAGCTGAGCTGGGTCTTGCTCATGGGAGGAACTCCGGACAAGCGGCAACGCCCGGTGCTGCGCGGCGGCAGACCGGGGGGCCGGAAAACAAACAGGATGGGTTTGGGCGAAAGGCGCTCAGGCCTTCCGGATCAGGTCACAGCGGACCGAAGCGCAGAGAGATCTGTTCGCGCTCAGTGTGGGACAGACGCGACAGGGGCTCACGGTGATAGGGGGATCCCTGACGGGCCTGGCGCGCGACCTGCCACCAGGCATTCTGGTCCGAGCAGGTCACGCCGCGCAGCTGAGTGTCAGCGTGCTCCGGGCCGCAGCCTTCGAGAATGGTCCAGCCCTCGCGGTGGGCCTGAACCAGGCTGAAATTCTGTGTGGGGGTTGGGCGTGTGAGGGCCATGACGGGCATCGTCTGCTGTCTCCTTTCTGACCCTTTCCGGCGAGCGCGGCGTCGTTCTGGGCGGCAAGGGCGACGCGTCAGCGTCGGGACCGCCCGGCCCGCAGCGCCAGCGAGGACACGGACGGACCCACCCCTTGCGGCACAGGGCGATCCCGTGCTGCCTCCCCTTCTTTCCTCTTTTTCTTTTACGGTCCGCGTCTTCTGCGGTAAGCGTCCGGAGACGACACGCTGCGATCCTGCGTGACAGGCTGACGCGCATGATCGATGAATATCCAGCCACACGTCTCAGCGAACTGCTTCCGTTTCCCCAAAGCGCCAACGGCTGATTGGGGATTTCGGCCTGTTCGCTTTAGGGCCGCAGCCGCGACGAGCCGACATTCGCTGTATTGCGCGGTCTGGTCACTGCTGAGAGACAGATTTCTCATGGACGGCTTGGCCCCCTACACCCAAATTCTGTGCCGGAGGGCCTTAGCGTCATCACTGGCAATCGAAAGCATAATGCGAATCATCCAGCTGACCAGACAGTCCCAACTGGTGGGCAACATCGGCTATTTATAATAATCAGCTATTCCACTCAGTCTAAAAAAGGCAGGATAAGTGAATATGGGAAAAGAAGCAGGCGTCGTGAACGTATTCGACAAACCGTATGAGGTTTGGTCGAAACGCGATTCAACAATGGAGGAGGCGCTGGACCTCTTCAATAACAAGGGCTTATCTATGATCGAAGCCTTGCAGGTGAACGACCAGCTTATCGAAGTGGTTTCGACACACACCGAAGCTGCTACTCGAATACTCCGCCAGAAAGTTGACAATAGTCTGGAGGCGCATATCGACAGAGCACTCGACGCAAGCCCAGAATATCTGAATCTGCGCAAGTTGATGCCGCAAGATGAGCCCGAGGCTCTTAGTTTATACCAAGGTAAGTTCTCTGAATGCGAATGGCCAATGGCGGATGCGGCCATCAAAACTTATGGCGTGGAGATAGCAGAAGGCCAGTGCTTGTTCCACGGCGGCCATTGGACAAACGGCAGCTCCCCTATCAACACATCGCGTCCATTCTCCACCTCATTCTGCCCTCAAGTTGCGTTGAGGAACGCCGAGTGGAATGGCAAGGCTTATGACGCTGGTCGGGTGGACCTCATGGTGGTTCGCGTGAGGGGGGGGAAGAACAAGGCCTACGCATACAGCCGGGAGGGCAATCATGGTAACGAGAAGGAAGTCGTCTTCGCGAGCGGCGCACAGCTAACTCCTATAAACGAAACCTTCATCGACAACATTCTCGTATCGAAAGTTCTTCCGAATTCCTCATTGATAGAAAAACTCGTGCCTGCCTACGTCGTTTTAGTCGAGCTCAGCTAAACCAAAGTGCGTGGACGCCGCAGATCGAGCAGCTGGGTAACTCATGATTCTGAGATTTGTCCGCTTTATGGCTCAGAGGTTGGTGCCGCGAGAGTCCGCAATGAGGCGTAAGCAGCCGTCAATCGTGCAATTCTCGGACGCTTACCTTCTGCGATTTGTGCTCTCACGATCAAGGAAACATGACCGTGTTTCGACGCGGCTCGGGGAACTGTTAATATCTGAGGCAGTAATCGTCGTAACGACTTGCAGTCATGACCTGAAAGAGCCATGTCCAGAGCTCTTCCAGAACCTTGAGGGACATTTATGACCGACCTGATTGAGACCATTGCACACCCTCATGCTGATCTTCTGCCACTCACCGCTGACATCGTGGCCGCCTATCTGTCGCAGAACGAGCTTTCCGCTGACCAGCTTCCTGCGCTGATCCGCAGCGTGCACGACGCCCTCGCGACGCCGTCCACGCCGGAGCCTGTCGCGGAAGAAGCCCCGACCCCCGCCGTGAACCCGAAGCGCTCCGTGTTTCCGGACTACATCATCTGCCTGGAAGACGGGAAAAAGCTGAAGATGCTCCGCCGTCATCTCAAAACGGCCTACAACATGACGCCGGAAGAGTACCGGGCCCGGTGGGGCCTGCCGCGCGAATACCCGATGGTGGCGCCGAGCTATTCCGAGCAGCGCTCATCCCTCGCCCGCGAGATTGGCCTGGGCTCCACGACCCGCGCCTCTGCGCCTCAGGAGCCCTCCCCTGAGGAAGAAAACCTTCCACCAGTAAAGAAGCTGCCCGAGAAGCGTCGCGGCCGTCCGGCCCGCGCCTGAAACTAGACCGGCCCTCCCCCGATGCCGAAGGCCCCGGCCGGAAGGGTCCAGTCTTCTGTCAGAACCGACGGGATCGGGCGATCCGACAGGCAGGCGGCGACCAGGTCGGGGCGTGACCGGGCCGCGTGATAGACGGCTCCCTCGGACGCCAGCTGCTCCAGCCCTCGGTCACGTTTGATCGTGCAGCCGAACTCTTTTTCGTAGTTCACCAGCCTCGCAAACCGGTTCGCATCCATCCATTTCAGGGTGGCGAACTGGTCTGCATTGCCAAAGATACAGAACGCGCAGGACAGGCGCGAAAATCCGCCCTGATAGGGATAGGCGGGCATGACGCGCCAGCGCTTGAGGATGTCCCAGACTTCAGCCTCGGACCAGGCGTGCACAGGGCGGAAGTGATCGACATGCCGACGCCGCCGTGTCCCGTTCCTCGTGTCAGTCCGATGGGGCTCAAAGGCGGCATAGCGGGCCCGTGAGGGACTCTCTTCAGCACGCTCGCCTGTGACCATGAGGGTACGTCGGTTCAGGAACCGGTCCTGTCCCCGCAAGGCGCGATCGGCCACATCAACCTTGAGGCTCGCCGAGCACCAGCGCACGGAGAGGCTGGCCGAGACCTGGGGAAAGCGCAGGCGTGTCCCCTCTGGCCCCTGCCCTCCTGCTTTTATGACTCCATCCGGTGTTTCGAAGACTACCGGAGCTGTGGGCGCGGTGTCCCGCAGCATTTCGCGCTCGAAGCCGCCTTCGCGCCAGGAACGGTAGAGCGGCAGGCTGAAGTCGCGCGCCAGGGCTGCGACGTATGGGCCTGTGGAGGGCCAGTCCATGAAGGACCGCCCTGCCCCATCCACCTCATGATGCCAGAGCTCGATGCGTTCGGCCGGAGCACCGGCTTCCAGCAGGGCGAGCAGACAGGCGGTTCCGTCCTTGCCTCCGGATACGGCGACAATGATGTGGTCATAGGACGCAAGATCAGGCCTCATGACGTCCACCGACTGACCGGAGCGCCTGTCCGCACCGAGCGGCACATCAGAGCCTGGGCGATCGGACGTTCCCTCAACAGCAGCGGCTTTTCATGGCGACCGTCCCAGGTCAGGCCCCCACAGCGCGTCAGCAGGCCGATCTCGACGGCGGCTTCGTCGCGACAGGCGCACACACGCTCATTGCCACCTGAGTTGCGGCGGCACGGCTCATTCGCAGGTGCGGCACAGCCCATGCAGGCAATCGTCAGCGCCGGATCACCGTCTTCCCAATGCGCGTTGCAGCGACGGCAAGTTGTGGGCTCCTGCGTGTCGGTCCAGCGCATCGGAGGCCGACCACGAGGTGTTGGGACATAGGGGAACTGGTAGCGTTGCATGATGCTCGACCCATCTCTGGTTCTTCAAACATCATCGCGGCGGTCAGGCAGACGACCGGGGTGCAACAGTGCCGCGCAGCGGCAGGATCGGCGTCACCCGGACCCACGCACAGACGGCGCAGCCGACGAGCATGGGGAGGACGGACGGCGACCCACCTGTTGCAGCACGGGCGGCTGACTGGCAGCGGTCCTCTCTTCCCTTTTCTTTTCCCACGGCTGTAATTGCCTGAGTAAGGCTTTACGCAATGACGGATCCAGCATGTCAGCGAAGAACGTCCTCCCATCGGGCACCCCCGTCATGACGTAATGACGGCTTTACGCCCCTCGATATCCACCGCGGGCAGGGCAGTGTCCGGTCACTAGGATACCGTCCTGTCATTACGACTTTACGCAATGACGGACCCAGCATGTCAGCGAAGAACGTCCTCCCATCGGGCTCCCCCGTCATGACGTAATGACGGCTTTACGCCCCTCGATATCTCCCGCAGGCAGGGCAGTGTCCGGTCACTAGGATACCGTCCTGTCATTACGACTTTACGCAATGACGGAYCCAGCATGTCAGCGAAGAACGTCCTCCCATCGGGCTCCCCCGTCATGACGTAATGACGGCTTTACGCCCCTCGATATCTCCCGCAGGCAGGGCAGTGTCCGGTCACTAGGATACCGTCCTGTCATTACGACTTTACGCAATGACGGA
>NZ_JACRVW010000026.1:0-10447 GCF_018812085.1 Gluconobacter sp. P5H9_a | reverse complement strand
AAGCCACTGCGCGACCCTCGGCGGCAGGTGTCAGGCCCGCGTCTGCTGCAGGGCCGCACGCGACCCCGCATCAGCCGCAGGCCAACCCCCCTTGCTCACGACGCTCCGGGCCTGACGGCCTGTCCCGTCGCCCGTCCTGGCCGGTGGCAGGACGGGCTCAGGAAAACGCCACCTCCCTTTCTCTCTCGTCGCCGTCAGTGTGCTCGCCGCACGGGCAGGATGGGTCTAGGAAAACATCAAATACTCATTGAGTAATCAACAAGTAAAACGTCTTTTCCGCTGGCTTTACTTATTCAGAAATGGCGGTTTTCTGGCGTTTTTCGTTGAATGTCACCAAGTAAAAACCTATTATCTATTCATGGACAGAGGCAATAACGCCGAACAAGTCCAGTCGATACGTTCCCTAAGTCTTGGAGGCTCTCATGGCTGGTTCCGTTAACAAAGTCATTCTCGTTGGCAACCTTGGTAAAGATCCGGAAGTCCGCAATACGCAGTCCGGGTCCAAGGTTGTGAGTTTTTCTCTGGCAACGTCTGACACATGGAACGACCGCCAGAGCGGCGAACGCCGTGAGCGCACCGAATGGCACCGGGTCGTCATCTTCAATGAGCGTCTGGGGGACGTCGCAGATCGGTTCCTCCGTAAAGGCCGCAAGGTCTATCTCGAAGGCGAACTCCGTACCCGTAAATGGACAGATCAGGGCGGTCAGGAGCACTACACCACAGAGGTTGTCATTGACCGTTTCCGGGGTGAGCTGGTGTTGATCGACAGCAACCGGGGCAATGGCGATGAAGGCGAGGGCGGCTTTGCTGGTGCAAGCAGTGGCGGCCGGTCCGGGGGATCGTCTGGCAACGGAAACCGCAATGCGGGCTGGGGCGCACCGGGCGGGAACGACCTCGATGACGAAATCCCATTTTGAGTGCCGGGGAAAAAGGAGCATAGCGCCAGATGAATAAAGACCGCCTCATGGCGCTGCTGCCCCCGCCGCAGCGCTCCAAACACAAGGAAGACCGCTACAAGGCGATTGCCAGCGTCCTTCAGACATTCGCCCTCAGCGCGTGGGGGCTCGGCATCGTGACCCCACTCATCTCCGGGACAGGACCGTTGACCCCCATGCGTGCCGTTACCTGCTTTTTTCTGGGAGCCGCGCTTGAGGCAATTTCTTTGACTTTTCTGGCGTATATCCCGTATCCTGAGGACAAGACGGAGGCGAAAACCAATGGATAACGTAACCCAGAGTATCCTGTTTATTCTTCTTCCTGCCGCTGCTTTCACCATCGGTCTGGGGCTTGCGATCGGACCCATTGCGTCCCGGCTGGCAAAGCTGCGAACGTCCCATCAGTGATACCGACAGGCGGCCTTCGGGCCGCTTTTTTTTGTCCGCTCGTTTAGTTCAATCAGGCGGACGCGCCTCGCCGGCGCGAGCTTTGATGCCCCCAGTGCTCGCCCCCCCACAGGGGGGCTGCGCCAGGACAGCAGAAAAAGCTAGACTGTGCCCATGTCACGAAACAACGCGATCCGCATCGGCGCTCTGGTCATTCAGGTGGCCGTTCTTCTCCTGATCTGGCAGGGATTTCTGCATCCAACCCGGGGAGGTCTGCTGGTGCTTGCCGTGGGTTTTGTGGTGCTCTTTCTGACCCGGGACTCTTCCGGGAAAAAATCAGGGCAGTGAGCAAAGAAAGCAAAAGAGGATTTGGGGCGGCCCTGAAGGGTTCGTTCACTCTTGTGTGAACGGCCTCTATGGCGCAAGGAAAATCTCGTTTTGAAACGTACGGAACTGGTGCTCTCATGTGTCCGGCCTTTTTGTGCAGCCACAAAGACTGCTGGCCATGATGAAGTCCGCGAACAGAAGACCGAAACAATCTCACGCGCTCTGGTGGCGCAAGAGTGAACACGGTTTTATTCTGTCCCCGAAGCAGCCCGGTCTGTCATCAAAACTCAACACTCCCGCACATCTACCAGATCATCGAACGATGGCTGGCTTTATCTCTCGTCTTAGCAAACAGCAGATAGGGCTGCCGCAGTGCCACGATATGTCTCGCTGCGGCTCATAAGGGCCCATGCAATTCGTGCTGTCTTGTTCGCCAATGCGACAGCGACAACGCGTCCGGGCTTTTTCTCCCGGAGCATCTGACCCCAGAGATGAGTGGGCGTTTTCTTGCGGTCTATGCGCAGCAGGGAAGTAACGCCGACGACAAGTAACCTGCGAATATAGCCGTTACCGGCCTTGGTGATGCGCCCGAGCGTATCTTTGCCACCCGAGCCATGAACACGCGGTGTCAAACCAAGCCATGCAGCGAAATGTCTTCCCGACCGGAAAAGCTTTGGGTCAGGAACAGATGCTGCAATCGCACTCGCGACAACCGGACCTATCCCTGGGACAGTGGCAAGCCGCATACTGCTTTCGCTGTTACGATGCCATTGCAGGATTTTGTCATCGAGCTTCTCAATCTGGGTCTGTATCATGCGAAGCTGATCCAGAAAGGCATGTGCAACGGTTCGCATTTCATCTGGCCATGCATCCTGATTTTCATGGACGAGGCCTCCGAGAGACTTGGCGCCGACAACACCTTTAGGAGCAATGATACCGATTTCACTCAAATGTCCTCGCAGAGCATTGATGAGCATGGTTTTCTGCTTCACCAGCAAATCGCGACTGCTGTGCAGCATCAGGACAGACTGTTGTTCTACAGATTTGACAGGAACGAACTGCATGGTCGGTCGTGTGACGGCTTCACAGATGGCTTCGGCATCGCGAGCATCGGTTTTACCGCGTTTGAGATAGGGTTTGACGTAGCTGGGTGGCATCAGTCGGACGGTATGTCCCAGAGCTTTAAACTCGCGTGCCCAGTAATGGGCTGAGCCACACGCTTCCATGCCAATGAGGCATGACGAAAGTTTCTGGAAAAACTTCAGGAGCTCGCCGCGTCGGAGTTGGCGCTTGAGGACAGGCAATCCCTGCTGATTCACAGCATGGATTTGAAAAACAGATTTGGCGAGATCAAGACCGATAACTGCAATGTCTGTCATTGTTCTTCTCCGGATGCCCTGACTGGCAACGACACCCTAGCACTGAAGTGAGGCATAGAGGCCGTTCACCGCATCAATCTCACTAGGCTCCTGCGTCGCCAAGTTCGACCGAGCCACAGCGTCCAGCCGCCCTCAACCGGGCGTCTGGACGCTGCGTCTCGGCCCGTCCGAGTAACGGTTCACCCGCGTTCTTTTCCGATGACGGACGGTCCTGGTCTGGGKGATCTGTTCGTGAGACGGCTCCTCAACCTCCCCGGCCAGTCCTGCGGACCGTCCGGGGAGGCACGTTACAGGGAGGCGGCCTCGCATCCAGCGTTCAGTCTGACAGTCGCCGTRCCAGTCCGTAAAGCCACTGCGCGACCCTCGGCGGCAGGTGTCAGGCCCGCGTCTGCTGCAGGGCCGCACGCGACCCCGCATCAGCCGCAGGCCTGCCCCCCTTGCTCAGGACGCTCCGGGCTTGACGGCCTGTCCCGTCGCCCGTGTTGGCCGGTGGCAGGATGGGCTCAGGAAAACGCCACCTCCCTTCCACTCTCGTCGCCGTCAATGTGCTCGCCGCACGGGCAGGATGGGTCTAGGAAAACGACAGGTATTCATAAAGTAATCAAGAAA
Source organism: Gluconobacter sp. P5H9_a (assembly GCF_018812085.1). Classification (NCBI taxonomy): domain Bacteria; kingdom Pseudomonadati; phylum Pseudomonadota; class Alphaproteobacteria; order Acetobacterales; family Acetobacteraceae; genus Gluconobacter; species Gluconobacter sp. P5H9_a. The sequence goes on along the minus strand of NZ_JACRVW010000026.1, from coordinate 6,810 downwards.
TCTTTTTACTTGTCGTGCAAAAATAAAACGCGTTTTATGGCAGTTTTCCGCGTTTTTTTTCTTGCAGGAAAAAGCCAAAAAGGCTATCTTTTACTTGTCGAGAGGGATTGGCCCTCAAGACAAAGCGCCCCGGTTAGTGCTGGAACACCAAGCCGGGACTTCGCTAGACTAGAAAGGCAAGTTTCATGTCCGACGCATCCAACACCATGTCCCAGAACGCTTCTCAGGGCAACTATTCCCCCGCCGCTGTCCGTCGCTTCAGTGAAGCCCAACGCCGCACCAAGGCTCTTGCCTCTCCGGGTCTGGCAGACATTCTCCGCCTCGTTCCGTCTGACGATCAGATGGCAAAAATCGTGCTCGCTTTCGGCGTTGAGGCCGGTGACGTTGACGAGCTGACCGGGGCAGGGTCCAACATGGTCCGCGAGCAATACGACCTGATGTTTCCCATCCTCGTGACCTATATCCGGGGCGAGCAGAATTTCAACGGTTTGCGGATGCACCTTGACCGCGTGGTGGATGGTCTCATCCGCTCCGCCTATGGTGCCGCGAACTTCTATGAAAACCGCCGCATGATCGCCAAGGATGCCGCAGACAGCTACGCCAACGGCGACCGCGACGAAGACCGCATGGGCGTGGATGGTGCAGATAACCGCGTGGACGGCCTGCGCCGCATCGCCGCCGAGAACGGCGCGAAGGCTTACGCGCTGTCCTGCGTCGCTTCCGGCGCGTGTGCCGCTTATGAGGAACTGATGGGTCAGGCATGGAAGCCTTACACCCGCGACAATGGCCGCAGCCTCTCCCGTGACGTCGCCGCCGTTCAGGCCGACGCCATGGGCTTCTAAGTCAGGCCCGCCGCGCCCACAGGGCGCGGCCTCTTCCTGTCCCTCTGCACATCGAAGAGCGACCGGCCCCGCCCGGTCGTGGAGCCTGTCCCATGTCTCACGCACTCGCCCCCTATGTCCCCGACGCCAGCGCCAAGAGCCTTCACCTGAGGAGGCTGGAGCACCTTGCGCGTGGCTTTGCCATCGCGGACGCCCTCATGACCTTTCTGGAAAACACCCGCTTCGATGCCAGCATTGAGAAGGCCGCAGACGACGCGCGCGCCGCTGGTGCCACCCCTGTCGAGATCCGGGCCGCCTCGAACGGCCTCGCCTAATCGGCCTCGGCCAGGTCCACACACGCAAAAGGCGGTTCCCCTGGGAGCCGCCTTTTTTGTTGTCCGGTCAGACCGCGCCAAAATGGACACAACCGCGCAAGCGCGGCTGTGACGTATGCTGCGTCAGGGCTTCGCCCTGGCGGTGCCTGCGCGAGAGCTCACGGCCAAGACAGCGTCGGTCCGGCCACAGACACGAGGATCGCCAGAGCCGTCAGTCCTGCGACAGACCAGACCAAGGCCGCATGACTCTCGAAACGAACGAAAAGACAAAGGCCGATGCAGGACACTGGCAGCACTCCGAAGGCACCAACGGGAAACGCAGCAACGCCCAGTGATGGACCGAAAAGCACGCGGGTACACGCGCCACCAAGGAGGGAGAGACACCCACTTCCCCAGAGCACCAACCGGAGCGGGCTGGCGTCAATCTCCCGCAATGAGTCCGTCCCGGAAACAAATCGTGCGATCGGCGTGATCCGCTTGCGGATTGCGCCGATCGCATAACCCCTGAAAGACGCGAAGCCTTTCCAGACGCGCCTGACCGTCATGACCGACTGTCCCCGATGCCCTGAGAGGGCAGCGTCAGGGGGCACCACTGCATCCCGGTCGGCTTGTCATACTGAAGGTGCTCGGAGCAGAAATGACCTCTCACGGTCTCTTCCGAGGAAACGCGGCTCCCGCTCCAGTAGCCCAGTGTCACCAGACCGGCCGCGATGACAAAGGCCACGAAGATCCGGTTCCAGCGGATCTGGCGGTAGAACAGTTCCTCGTTCTCAGGGAGGCGCTTCTTGAGGGCCTTGAACAGATCCTCCTGCTGCGCCACGGCATTTTTTGTCAGTGCCTGTTCGATGTTTTTGACAATCTGCGCCACGGCCGCCGTCTGTTCCCGCTCGAGGAAAATTTCCTGTGTGCGGATCCTGTTCTCTCCAGACGCCTTGAGTCTTTCAACCTGTTCGACCCCGCGTGTCAGCTGCTCCCGGAGGTCCGTTAGTCCCGTCTCAGCAGTCCGCGAGGCCGCAGACAGTGCCTCAGCCGCCCGGTCGAACCGTGCACTGGCCAGACTGATGCCCTCAGACTGGGTAATCATGATCAGACCCAGAGGGCTGGAGGGCTCTATCCCCGCATCATGCAGGCTTGCCAGAAGGCGCTCACGCGCCTCCTGTGCGGTCGAGGGGGTGAGGCTGCTTACGGCAGCCATTCGGCCACGCCTTCTTCCTTGATATTGTGCTGGAACGCTTCAAGCCATTTGACCGTCATGTGCTTCCACAGGGGATTGACCATGGTGCCGTCAGCCTTCGGCTTGCCCGCCACCACGTCAAAGACGTTCATGTCATCACCCTCCAGATACTTCATGCACGTCAGCGCAGGGAAGACGATCGGGCGCACACCTGCCGCCTCCATTTCTGCCAGTCGAGGATCCTCTTTGAGCCACAGAAAGGGATCGACGGATCGGGACGACGAGCGGAAAAGCCCTTCGTTCAGGAAAAGGATTGAGTCGCCGTCCTTGAAGGCCGCAGACTCCCAGATGCGATAGACGTGATCGAAATCGTCCCGCTCCGGACCGGTGAAATACGCAAAGGTCGGATTGACGCCATTGGCTTTCAGGAAGTCAGCCAGATGGGATTCCGATGCCAGTTCTTCACTGACCCGGTCACCGCCGCCCATATCGATTGCAAGGGAGGCGTTGTGTTCAAGAGCCTGTGCGAGCGTGTTGGCCAGCCAGAGCTTGCTTTCTTCCAGCTCCGCATTGGCAGGGCGTTGGACACCGTGCTTGCCCTCGGACGGATACAGCTTGGATAGCATCGGGTTGTTTGGATCGCCATCCGCCGCCAGAACATCGCGGCCCGCCTGTATGGCCCAATGGACGAAAATGGCGAGCCCCAGACTTCCGCCACTCCGGCCCCGGCCGATGCGCCAGATGGCGCGCCGCCGTGGGGGCTCTTTCTTAGCCGGGGGTGTTGTGGGCTTTTCAGTCATGATGCCTGTGTCTCCTGCTGATGCGGGAAAGTGTCCCGTCCCATAAGGATCTCACAGGCCGATGTGAGTGCGGTTAACCCGGCTCAGTACAGGTTCGGGATGCAGCTTTTGGCACCGCGCATGACGAACTTTTCTTCCGGCGTCATGGTCAGGTTTGTCGGATGACGATGACGCAGAAGAAGACCCACGTCCCGCAGCCAGTCTTTCTCGTACTCGTAGTTTCGTTTGCTGGGATATCCGGGCAGATCGTCGCCATAGCGCCACGCATTGCCTGTGAGACGATTGATATCGCCTTTGCGAACAGGCGGGAGCTTGGGATCGACAGGCAGGTAAGCACGCTTTGAAACGTCCTTGAGCACCGGAAGATCCAGCGTGATGAACTCTGATGGATCAGACGGCTCAACGTCGCTCTGCTGTGTTCTCGGGGCCTGCTGCTGGGTGCGCTCCTGACGGTGGTCTGCCGCCCTGGCATGAGCCTCCTGCACTTCAATCCGTTGGGCTGTGGCAAAGCTCTGGGCCCGGTCTGCTTCCTGCATCTGCTGGGACAGTGTTCCAGCCTCAACCGCTTCGGCATCCCGGCTCGCCTTCGCAGCCTCACGGGCTGCCAGAACCTTGTTGCGGGCTTCTTCTTTTTGCCTTTGCATCGCACCGACAGCCTTGCGGACACGGTACCACGTACTGCGGACAGTCGCAGGCTTTGGCGGCTCTCCATTCACATTCGTAAGGCCAGCGGATTCCGCAGCCTCGCTCATCTTTTGCCAGCGGACCTTTTTGCCCGTGATGGCCTGCGACATCGCCTCATAGTTATTGGTCATCCACTGGAAAAGCGGAGAGTGCGCCCATGTTCCGCGCTGACAGCCCAGCAATGCGGTGAACATCGCGCCGTCGGTTCCCCCCACTGCCATCGCTGCACTCATGTCTGCGTCCTTCCTCGTTGAGCTACGCCTAGCATTACCCTCGCATCGTGTCAAAGATCGTGCCGTTATCGCTGCGCTACCGTTCTAAGATCGACGCAAGATCGTTGCAGGTTTTTTCTTTTTCCATATACAAATGCACCCTTTCGGGTGCGGTCCCTGCGGGACCACCAGGCAACCGGATCAGGGGACGCCGTTCGATGCTCTTGAGAGGGTGCTTTTCGTCGTGCTGTAATTGCTGTATATTACGACAAAGACAGCGTTGATGTATGTCCAACGAAGCGGAGAGCGCGACAATGCGTACCTTTTCAACCAGTGATCTGTCCCGGAAATCGGGAGACATTATTGCCAGCGCGCTCCAGGGGCCGATCGCCATCAGCCAGCGCGGAAAGCCCCGTCTTGTGGTGTTGAGTGTCGAGCAGTACGAGGCGCTCAGACAGTCGCAGCCCGACCGCCGCGTGTCTGGAGCAACGGCCGAGATGCCCGCCGATCTGGCAGAGGATGTCGGGCATGCCATTGATGCGTTCCTGTCTCCGGACAAGCGCTGACCATGAGCGCCGTGTTCGAGCCCGGTACGGTTCTGCACTACCCCTATCTGTGGCATTGGCAGGATGCACAGGGTGAGACAGAGGGGCGCAAGGACCGGCCAGTCGCCGTAGCCGTGCTGTTCGTCGGCCGGGATGGTCAGGACTATGTTCTGCTGCTGCCTCTCACCACGCAGAAGCCAGCGGAGGGACGACACGCCATCGAGATCCCGGCAACGGAGAAGCCGCGTGCGGCGCTCGATCAGAACCGCAGTCAGTGGCTCATGCTGGATGAGTACAATCTCGATCCGGTCAAGGGCTCGTATTACCTTCGGCAGTCCGCCGTGACAGGGCAGTTCAGCAAGGCGTTCATGCGGACGGTTCTGGAGCAGTTCCGCAGCCTGCTCCCGCAGGCAAGGCGTGTGGCCCGTCATCCCTGACGCGTCCTGCTGACCCCCGCCGACCGCACTCACAACCCAGGATGGGAGAATGCCTCTTTCAGTAAGAAGGAGCTGACCATCCGTGTCTGACGTCGAAGACTTTACGCTGCCTCACCCCCTCAAGGGGCAGAGCCAGTTTGAACTGCTTGTCATGACCCGTCTTAACCAGTTCGGGGAAATGCTTGCCCAGATCCATCAGCTGGTCAGCCCGCCTGATACGCCACAGGAGGGAGAGGGCCTGCACGAGGTCATGGTTCGCATGGCGAACGCATTGGACCGCCAGGGTAGTGTCCTGGAGCAGCTCTGCGAACAGGTTGCGAGGCTTGAGCGCGGGAGCGGCGAGGCGGCCGAGCAGGCATGATCACTTACCGCAAGCTTTCTGCGGCCGGGGCCGGGAAGCTCATCGTAGCCTATCTGCGGGAGCATCAGCTGGAGCCGGAAAAGGATGTCCGGTTCGAGCGGAATGGCGAGAAGAGCCAGTTCGAAACCGGTGATCGCCTGAACTCCTATTATACCGGACGCGATGCCCGCGGGAGCTGGGCCCCCGATATGAGCGAACGGATTGCCAGCGAGCTGGGCATCGATGTGACGACGCGTCCGACCGATGAAGCCCTGGCACGCCTGTTCGAGGGCAAGCGCGCTGACACAGGTGAGAAATGGGCAGGCACTCATGCAACCCGGGAGATCTCCGGGATTGATTTCACGGCTGCCCCGGACAAGAGCGTCACCCTTGCGGCAGAGTTCGCTTCGACGAAAGCCGAGCAGGCCCTCATCTGGGCGGCCATTCACCAGGCGAATGACCGTGCCATGGCGTTCATCGCCAAGGAGGTCGGGATTGCACGGCGAGGAAAGGGTGGCGTGTCGTACAACGAAGGCGGTGATGTGGGCTGGGTCTCCTTCCGGCACTACACGGCACGGCCGGTCCTGAAGATCCAGGATGGTGCACAAGGCCCCACGGCGGCTGTGGAAGTTCCGGTGCCAGGGGATCCGCAGGCGCATATCCATAATATCATGTTCAACGCGGTCGCCACGGAGAGCGGGCATCTGGGCTCTCTGGACACCAAGCGCGTGACCCGGATGACGTCGCATATGTTTGGCGGATACTTCCAGGCCGAGCTTGCATCAGAGCTTCGCAAGCTGGGTATCCGGGTGGACGTGGATGCTCGCGGTAAGGCCGTCGTTCTGAACGGCATCCCCGAAGAAGCCCGCGAACTCTTTTCAAAGCGGAGCAAGCAGGCCGAGCGCATGGCCAAAGCCTTCGTCAAACGGCAGGGCGGTGACTGGAAGGCCATGAGTGCCGAGCAGAAGTTCAAGATCCTGCATCAGGCCAATCTGACCTACCGGTCGAACAAGTATACCGGACGCAATGAGCGCGACATCTGGCGGGAAGAAGCCGATGAGATCGGCTGGCACCATGACACGGTTCTGACCGATGAGAAGACAGTTCTGCTGTCCCAGAAGGAGCGTTTCGAGAAGGCTTATGGGATCGCGGCCAAAATGCTGGCTGACGAATTTCGGACGGCGGCTGTCGTCGACCGGGATGCCTTCCGCACTCACGCCGCGCACGGTCTCATTGCGTCCGGCATTGAGGGGATGGAGGACGTGGAGCGGGTTGCTGACCTGATTCAGGAGCGCGGCATTGAGATCAATGGCAAACAGGTCCGCTTCCTTGCACGCGAACAGGACGGCCGCCTCCGGGTCGCGACAAGCGCCCAGATCGCGCTCGAAAAGGACATGGCCCGTCKTGCCGGCCTGTCGGCGCGCACGCGGGACGGCGCGCTCAGTGACGAGCAGTGACGAGC
>NZ_JACRVW010000025.1:0-12441 GCF_018812085.1 Gluconobacter sp. P5H9_a | reverse complement strand
GCCCTCAGACGCGCCCAGCAGGAACTGGACGCCCTGAGCGCCACGCTCTACCTGCGCTCATGGCACCCGATCACCGGCCAACAGAGCGCGGACGAACCCATCCACCAGCTCTTTCACCATCGCCTCACCACCCCGGATCAACCGCCTGGCACGCTCGGCAGCCGCGCAACGAAATTCTTCGCCTCCGAACGGACTTTCACATTTCCGGACGCAACCCTGACCGGCCACGAGCTTCTCGAACTGCACTGGGTGATCGACGGCATCCGCTACGACCGCACCCTGAAAGACTGTTTTTACAACGCGCTCGAAAACCTGTCGCCCGAAGCAGTAGCCCAAAGCGGCGGCGTGGTTTCCCACGGAGACGCCCATAACGCAAATGTCTGGTTCAACCCCAACACCACCAGCCTCACCCTGTTCGACCCCGCTTTCGCCGGGCGCCACATTCCGGCCCTGCTGGCCGAAATCAAGGCCACGTTTCACAATATTTTCGCCCATGCGGACTGGCTCTATCATTCCGCAGAGCTAAAAACCCACCCCGAAATCCGGATCAGCAACGGAACGGCGTTCGTCACGACAAACTGGTCGCTCCCGCCCCTGCGACAGGCCTTCCTTCAGGACAAGGCCCGCCTCCTGTGGCGCCCCCTGCTCGAAGGTCTGGCGCAACGTGATGCACTTCCCGCCAACTGGCGCGAAACAATCCGCTCCGGCCTGTTCTGCTGCCCCACCCTCGTCATGGATCTCTGCGCCCGGTCGGAAGAAAACCCCAAAAGCCGCCACACGCCCGCCTCCTCCCTGACCGGTCTGGCCATCGCCCTGATGTGCGGGGCAGAACCCGAAAGCGCGGACGTAATCTCACGCTTTCTGGGGACTATCGACCCGTCCAGTACAATGCCAGAGTGGAACGATCTCTGAACCAGAAAACGGGAAAGATCCTGCCTTCATGAACCCGTCCCACAACAAGACCGTTCAGGAAACCGCAACATCGGCCTTTGCCGTTGAAAACGAAACGATCTTTCCCATCCCCGAAGACCGCCGCCACGGCAACGCCTGGTCGCTGCTGATGGTCTGGATCGGCGCCAACCAGAACATCATGGCCGTCATGACCGGCCTGCTGTACCCGACCATCTGCCACCTCTCCCTCGGCTGGTCCCTCCTCGCCATTCTCTCGGGCAACCTGCTGGGCGGAATCTTTATGGCCCTCCACGCCGCACAGGGTCCTCATCTCGGCATCCCGCAGATGCAGCAGACCCGCGGTCAGTTCGGCTCCACAGGCAGCCTGCTGATCATTGCCATCATCATCCTGATGTATGTCGGCTTCACCTCGACGTTCTTCGCCATCAGCCGCGAACAGATCGTGCAGGTCTTCGGCCCTTCCGTCAGCCAGCTTCCCATCTGGATTTCCGTCCTCATCATCGGCGCCCTCTGCGCGATCGGTCATGACGTGATCGAACGCTTCATCTCCGGCTTCATTCCCGTCGCCGCCATTACGTTTGTCCTGCTGGCCTTCGCCTACATGTCCGCATCCGGCGGCCATCTCGCCCAGCCGTTCTGGCAGTCCCCCACACCCCACGACTTCCTGACGGCCCTGTCGCTCGGCGTCCTGTGGCAGATCGCCTACGCCCCCTATGTTTCCGATTACACCCGCTATCTCCCCTCCGCGACAGGAGAGCGCACGGCGTTTCTCGTCTGTCTGACCGGCAGCGTCATCGGCACCGCCTTCCCGACCTTCATCGGCTCCTATCTCGGCAGCACCGGCTTTTCAGGAAGCATGTACGACGCCGTCAGGCCCTGGTCCCCGCTCCTGCCGATGGCCCTGTTCGCGGTCATCATGGTCTCGACGCTGGTGAGCTGCACCATGCAGATCTACTGCGCCGCCCTTTCGTCCCTGACCTTCCTCCAGACATTCCGCCCCAACTGGACCCCGACCAGCCGCTCCCGCGCCTTCGCCGCGCTCACGCTGTGCCTGTGCTGCGCCGTCATCACGATCAATCTGACCGGAAACGTGCTGGAAATCCTCGACAACGTCATCGCACTGCTCCTCGCCGTCCTGTCTCCATGGACGGCCATCAATCTCGTTGATTATTATTTAGTCCGGCACGGGGCCTACGATATTCCTTCCCTGTTCCGACACGACGGCGGCGTCTACGGCCGCGCCAACCGCCCGGCTCTGCTGTGCTACGCCATCGGCGTCATCGTCCAGATTCCATTCCTGTCAAATGGCCTCTATACCGGCCCGCTCGCCCGCGCTCTTGGCGGTATCGACGTCTCATGGATCATCGGAATTCTCGTCCCCGGCGGCCTTTATTTGGCCCTGTCCCGCAACCGGAACTGACGGTCCGGCTGCCTGCGGACGTCTTCTTCGGTTTTTCCGAAGCGCTTCCCCATACATCCGTTCTTTAACTCATCGCACCGAATTGCGACCATTCCTCTATCGCACCAAACTCGCATCAGGCGCGAAGAGTTTGAGGAAACAATTCCATGCCCATTCACACCAGAATCCGCCCCTTCAATACGAAGGACACCTACCCCGAGCAAAACCTCGACAACGACCTCTGTCAGGCCGTCGTCGCAGGAAACACTGTCTATGTCCGCGGACAGGTCCCGCAGGATCTCGACACGCGTGAAAACGTCTGCGTCGGCGATCCGGTCGGACAGGCCCACAAGGTCATGGAAAACATCACCCTTCTCCTCAAGGAATCCGGCTCCGACCTCTCCCATATCTGCAAGGTCACGGTCTACCTCACCGACATCCGCTACCGCGAAGCCACCTATCGCGTCCTGGGGCTGCACCTCAAAGGGGTCTTCCCCGTCTTCACAGGACTGGTCGTCGTCGCCCTTGCCCGCCCCGAGTGGCTGATCGAAGTGGACGTCATCGCCGTCATCCCCGGCTGACCACACACCCCAAGCCCTCCTCCCTTAACGCACGTCCCGCGCCGCACGGGCCATTCATGCCGAGGTACCGCCATGCAGACGAAATCCCTGTTTTCACGCCATTGTTTGCTTCTCTCCTCGACAATTCTCCTGCTGGGAGGAGGCACGAAAACAGCCTTTGCGGCCCCGGGCAAACATCACACACCCGCCCATAGCACTCAGCCCCATGCTGCGTCGCCAGCCCCGGCCTCGGCGCGCCCAAAACGCACTGCCGTGGACAACACCGGCGCCGGAGAAACGATCAGCGTCTCCGTCAGCCGCCACAGACCTGGCGGCGGCCTAATCAAACGCGAAACCGCAGCCCGCTCCGTCAGCACCGTGTCGCACGAATTCATCGCCAAACAGTCCCCGGCCTCCAACACCCTGGCCCTCGTAACCCTCTCCCCCGGCGCCAACGTCGCCATGGGAGACCCCTTCGGCGTCACCGACCAGTCCTCCGTCAGCGTCCGCGGCCTCAACCAGCAGGAAATCGGCTATATCTTCGAAGGCGCGCCGATGAACGACCCGGACAATTACACCCCGAACTCGTCGGAATGGGTAGACAGCGAGAACATGGAGAGTGTCCAACTCCAGCAGGGCGCGCCGGATATTGAAATTCCGACCGTTTATTCTGCGGGTGGTACGATGAACGTGCGGATCCGCAATCCGGAATATACGCGTTCCGGACAGGTGGATGTGAGCTATGGGTCGCATCAGATGAACCGGCAATTTCTGCGGTACGATACCGGGGAGATCGGACATACGGGGCTGCGGGCTTTTGCATCGTTTTCGAACCTGACCAGCCAGGCCTGGCGTGGGCCAGGGCGGAACCTGCGCCGACATATGGATTTCAAGGCGATCAAGGACTGGGCGCCGGAGAGCTATACGTCCCTCTCTTTCACGTACAATAACGAGAACACGGCTTGGTACAGCACGCCTTCGCTGGCAGCCTGGAACAAGAGCGGGCTTGGCGGCGGGATCAATCTGGACGGCACCTACAAGTTTGGTAATTCCAATTATTACAAGGGGTTCCAGACGAACTGGACAGATTATTTCCTGAGCAGCCAGTCCCATCTGGCACTGACCCACAAGCTTTCTCTGGATATTACGCCCTATTTCTATCACGGGTCGGGCAATTATCCGCTGGGCGTTTATACGATCCCGACGAGCGGCACCTATTATGACGGCACGCAGCCCATCAATGGCCAGCTTGCGGGCAACACCTATTCCCAGGATGGCAATGTCGCCGCGAAATGGGACTGGTATGGACGCGAGAGCTATACCGGGCTGAATGCGGCCCTGCATTACGATTCCGGCATCAATCATCTGGTAGCAGGTGCGTGGTACGGTTACAGCGACATGAATGTGAGCGAGCCGTTCTCCGGGCTGGACGCAGCGGGAAATGTTTCAAACTCGCTGCTCAAGCTGACGGACGGGACCGTTCTCAATGGCTGGCGATATCATACGATCACGCAGATGGTCGGGCTGTATGTCGGGGACGAAGTGCGGCTGCTCAATGACCGGCTGCATATCAATGTCGGGTTCAAGGAAGTCATGACCGCGCGCAACGGGACGCTCCAGCAGCCCGGCCCGCAGTACGCCGTCGGCTACAACTCGGCCGAGCCGCTGCCGCGCATGTCGATCAGCTACAAGGTGAATGACAACATCCAGCTTTTCGCCAATGCGACGACGAGCTTCCGCGTGCCGATGGGGTCTGCGTTCTACAACCAATATAACAGCCCGTATGATGCGAGCCTTTACCAGACGGCGAACACGCATCTGAAGGACGAATACAGCATCGCCGAGGAACTGGGCGCGCGGTATCACAACAACTGGGTCATGGGGTCGGTGACGCTGTTCAACTACAACTTCGTTCACCACGCCATTAACCAGTACATCAATGCCGTTCCTTACTTCCTCGATGCTGGCGGGATGACGTCGCGGGGTGTGGATGCGGAGCTGGGCTTTACGCCCTGGCATCACTTCTCTCCGTATGTATCGGCGGAATATCTTTATGCGACCAACGACAACAACATCACGATGGGCGGCGTGACCTACGCCACGAAGGGCAAGATCGCAACATCCGCACCGCGCTGGATGGCGGCGATTGGCGTTCAATACGATGACGGCACGTTCTTCGGCAGCGTATCCATGAAATATGTCGACAAGGAATACGGCACGTTCATGAATGACGAGCGCATTCCGGGCCACAAGCAGGTGGACATGATGCTTGGCGCCCGCACACATGACATCGGGTTTTTCAAGAAGCCAAGCATCCGCCTGAACATCGTCAATCTGGGCGACAGCCATTACCTGTCGGGCGTTTACAGCACGGGGCCGGTTGCGGGAACGTCCAGCTATTATGTGGCGCCGTCTTTTGCCTGTCTTGCGACTGTTTCCACGGGGTTCTGAGGATCATGCAGAACGATCTGTCCCGCTCTTTCGATTTCATCGTCGTGGGCGCTGGTTCTGCGGGGTGCGTAATCGCCAACCGTCTCAGCGCCGACGGGCGTTTCAGCGTCTGTCTCGTGGAGGCGGGGGGCGGCGACCATACGCCAAGAATCCGCATTCCGGCGGGGACGATAACGCTCTACAAAAGCGGGCGCTTCGCCTATCAGTTCCACTCAACGCCGCAGGAGCATTTGGCGGGGCGGCGCATTCATGTGCCGCGCGGCAAGGCGCTAGGCGGGTCCACCACGCTCAACAGCATGATCTATATCCGGGGCGACCGCACGGATTACGATCACTGGCAGGCTCTGGGCTGTGCGGGCTGGGGATGGGACGACGTTCTGCCCGAGTTCCGGGACCTCGAACACTGTCACCGGCAGCTTGATCCGGCGTATCACGGTTTCAAAGGCGAGCTGGATGTCACGACGCCGCGGGACATAAATCCGCTCTCGAAACGCTTCGTTCAGGCCGGCGTCAGCGCGGGGCTATCGGAAAATACAGATTTCAACGGCGCGACGCTGGAAGGCGTTGGTCTGTATGACGTAACGCAGCGCAACGGCTATCGGCTGAGTGCGTATCGGGCTTTTGTTCATCCTATCCTGAAGCGGCCGAATTTCAGCCTGATGTCGGGCGTTCAGGTCCGCAATCTGGTGATCGAGGACCGGGTGGCGCGGGGCGTCGTGGTCGTTCAGGACGGCACGGCCCGACTGCTGCGGGCGGAGCGGGAAATCGTGCTGTGTGCGGGGGCGATCGGCTCTCCGCAGATCCTGATGGCGTCCGGGATCGGGCGCAGCACGGATCTGATCGCGGCGGGGATTTCGCCGGTGCATCACCTGCCGGGCGTGGGCCAGAACCTTCAGGATCATCTGGACGGGCTGGTCACGGTGCGCTCGAACGATCATCGGACGCTGGGATTTTCCGGCCGGTCGCTGCCGTCCGTGCTGATATCTCCGCTCCGGTTCCTGTTCGGGCGCAAGGGGTGGCTGACCACGAATTATGTCGAAGCCGGGGGATTTGCGCGCACGTCCCTCGCCCGCGATGCCGTGCCGGATATCCAGTTTCATTTCGTGCCCGGCTATCGCAGTCCGCGCGGGCGGCTGTTTGAATGGGGGCATGGGATTGCGATCCATACCTGTGTTCTGCGGCCCAAAAGCCGGGGCAGCATCCGGCTGGCAACGGATGGCTCAAACCAGCCGGTCATTGATTTCAGTTTCGCATCAGACCCGCACGATCTGGACGTTCTGTGCGAAGGCATTCGCGCGGCGCGGCACATTCTGGCGCAGGGGGCCTTTGACGGAACCCGGGGCACGGAAGTCGCGCCCGGCGAGGACGTGGCGGACAACGCCCAGATCCTGGAGTATCTGCGGCGGAGTGCAGCCACGGTCTTTCATCCCGCCGGGACGTGCCGCATGGGCGTGGATGACGATGCGGTTGTGACGCCGCGCCTGACGGTACGCGGGATTTCGGGGCTGCGGGTGGCGGATGCGTCGATCATGCCGACGCTCATCAGCGGCAACACCAGCGCCCCGAGCATGATGATCGGGGCGAAGGCGGCGCGGATGATTCTGCAGGACGTCGCCTGAGAAAAATGGGGGGCCTTAACGGTCCCCCGGCACACCGTATGAAGGTGCGGAAAGCGGGTTGAGACCGCGTGTGACGTAGTCGCGCATCTGGGGCTGCCAGAGCGTCCACAGGCTCCGCAGATCGGCGAGCGGGGCGTCGCTCCAGTCCACACGCAGGTCCACCAGCGGCCAGCTCTGTTCTTCCACGACGATCAGCCCGGCGGAATGGACCGGACCGGCCTCCCCGCCTGCTGCGAGACCCGCTTCCATTGCGAGGATCAGCCTTTCCGCTAGGTCCAGCGACGGGCTGGAGGCGTTGAAGGCGTCCTTCATGAGAGCCGGAACGTCCACGCTGGCCAGCATATTGCCTGCGGCGGCAACATTGGTTCCGGCAATCTCGGCGTGGCACCCCAGAACCTGCTCTCCGGCCCAGAGTGCTGTGCCGCCAGTGCGATCGAGGACGACGAGTTGCCGGAATGCCGCAAATGCGTTGCCGCGGACCAGAATATCCCGGCATTCCGCTGCAGTTGCCCCCCGCTCCAGCAGGTCCAGCCCCGCGGGGCCGAGGCGGGGATCGGTGATGTTCTGGGTGGCAACGACGCCGACGCCTGCTCTAGCGAAGGCGCAGCGGCTGGCAACGGCGGGAGAAGACGACGAAACGGCCATCCCGAACTGGCCGGTCCGCTCACAGCGGGCGACAATGGAAAAGGTCATGGGCGGTGTCTTTCATGAAACGCGCGGCGTCTGGGCCGCTCATCGTCTGAGATGGTCGAGCACCCCGTCAAGGAAGCGTTCTGCGTCGGCCAGTTCGGGCAGGGTAATGTATTCGTCGGCCTTATGGGCGCGCGCGATGGAACCGGGACCGCAGACGATGCAGTCCAGTCCGAGTTGTTCCTGCAGAAGCCCCGCTTCAGTGCCGAAATCAATGACGCCAACCTGATTCTGCCCGGCTTCGTGCAGGGCAAGGGAGCAGATGTCGCTCGAGGCGGTGGCGTTCAGGCCGGGATAGGCATTCGTGATCCGCAGTTCGATCTCGCCGCCACCGAGTTTTTCCGTGGCTTGACGGGCGGCGTCTTCCAGCCAGGCCAGATAGGGCGCGCCTTCATAGCCCGGCAGAAGGCGCAGTTCGGCTGTGATCGTACACAGGTCCGGGACGATGTTCAGCGCCGCTCCACCGGAAATCAGGCCTGCCTGCACGGTGGAGAACGGAACGCCGAAGCGTGTATCGTGCCGTTCGGTCTGGCGGATGTGGTCCTGCAACCGCGAGAGCGCCGCGACCATGTCGCCTGCGAGGGTGATGGCGCTTTTGCCAAGGAACGGGTTTGCGGAATGGGCAGCCTGTCCGTGGCAGATGATTTCGAACGCGATTTTCCCTTTATGGGCGAGAGCGACTTGCATGCCCGTCGGCTCGCCCACGATGCAGCCGAGCGCACCCTGATCGCCGAATTCGCCGTCTTCGCGGATGCCTGCGATCAGGGAGCGGATCCCGAGGCAGCCGAGCTCTTCGTCATGGGAAATGGCGAGGTAAAGCGGGCGTTTGAGCGGCGGCGCACCCTCCGCGCCACCCTTGCGGGCGAGGTTCAGCATACAGGCCAGAAAGCCTTTCATGTCGCTGCTGCCCCGGCCATACAGCCGGTCTTCGCGCCGTGTGAGAACGAACGGGTCCGACGACCAGTTCTGGCCGGTGACGGGGACCACGTCCGCATGGGCGGACAGGACGATGCCGCCTGCCGCCTTCGGGCCAATCGTGGCGAACAGACTGTAGCGCCCCGGAACACCGTTGGAGGTGTCTCCGGGAATGCAGCGTACCCGCGCGCCGGAGGCCAGAAGATGCGCCTCGATCCAGTCTATGATGTCTCCGTTCGGCAGCCCGCAGACGCTGGGAAAGCCGACGAGCGACGAGAGGATGCTCTCGATTTCGGAAACGGACACCGGGCGCCTCCGCCGTCAGCCTGCCAGAGCCAGACGGCGGTCTGCGATATGCTCTCCGAGATAGTCCGCATCGTGCCAGACGCCCCAGATGAAGGGAGAAGCGCGCCGCGACAGCCAGGCCAGCCCCAGGAAATAAAGGCCCGGCACGACGGAAACGCCGCGTTCGTGAAGGGGGGCGCCACGGGCATCGAGGACGTCAATGTCGATCCAGCTGAAATCGAACTTGTAGCCGGTGGCCCAGATGACGGTTTTGATCCCGGCTGCTTTCAGGTCGAGGCTCAGGATCGGGTCTGTAGCGCAGGTCGGGAGGGCGCCGATGTTGCGGGCTTCGGGCTCTTCGGGGAGATCCAGGCCATTCGCCGTGACATAGGCATCAGCGGCATCGAGCATCGACAGATAGTTGGCGTCGCCACCTTCGATATTCTTCTGGAGATCGCGGGCGAAATACAGGCAGCCGTTCTCAAAGCTCTCGGTCCGGCCCAGCAGAGTCATGCCGCTGGCGGCGAGGTCACGGAAATCGACGGTGTGACCGCCATGAGCACCGCTGACGGCGATGGTGACGTGTTCCGTATCGGGGCTGGGGACTTTCATATCCCACAATCCCAGCACGCCGAGCCACCAGACGAAATCGCGGCCACGGTAACGACGGGGCGGACGATCATGCGGGCCGACGGACAGCCAGACGTCCCGACCGGAAGCGCGCAGTTCGTCCGCGATCTGTGCGCCGGACGACCCTGCCCCGATGACCAGAACGCCGCCATCGGCAATCTGCTGAGGGTTTTTATAACTGTTCGAGTGCATCTGGTGCACGTCGAACTCTGCAGGGATGATGTCGGGGAAGGACGGCTTCTGGAACGGTCCGGTTGCGACGACGACGTTCTGTGCCCTGATGGTGCCGTCTGCCGTTTGCGCTTCAAATCCGATGCCGTCCGGGGACTTTCGAAGGTGACGTATTTCGACGCCGCAACGAATGGGCATGTTGATCTGGGTCGCGTAGGATTCGAAATAGTCGACAATCTGGGCACGTGGGGCAAAGCCGTCGGGGGCTGTTTTGTCGAATGTCCGGTTCGGAAAACGGTCGTGCCAGGCGGGGCCGTTGGCGACAAGGGAATCCCAGCGTTCGGCACGCCATCTCTGGGCAATGTTTCCGCGTTCCACGGCGAGATGTGGCACCCCTCTTTTGCCCAGGTGTTCACTCATCGCCACGCCGGCCTGGCCCGCGCCAATGATGAGGGTATCGACGTTTTCCGTTGTCATGCTGGACATTTCCTACTGGACTGACAGAAGAATTCTTCCACAACTCAGGAAGACCTCTCCGTTGTTTTATGGAAACGATATGCCTCGAGAAACAATCGAATTGATTATCGTTGCTTAGTCTTTTCCTAAGAGTTTTCCCGCGTGCTGCATCGGAAAAACGGGGGGATGAATTTGATAAATCCGTCTTTGCCGTCCATCGGCGACTCTCTAGAAGATCAGGAAGACCGATATTTCAGACCATCTTGCTCAGGGACCGCCTCCATGACCGCGCATGACGAGAAAAAAGCACGGATTGATCTTGCTGCCGCCTTCCGTCTGGCGGCCCGGCTTGGCATGCATGAGGCCGTCGCAAACCATTTCAGCATGTCGGTTTCGCCGGACGGTTCGCGTTTTCTCATCAACCCGAAATGGCGACATTTCTCGCGGATCCGGGCGAGCGACCTGATCCTGGTCGATACGAACGATGCTGAAAGTCTGGCGTCCTGCGATCTGGACCCGACGGCATGGGCGATCCACGGGCAGTTGCATCGTCTGAATCCGGCGGCACAGGTCGCGATGCACCTGCATCCGGTCTACAGCACGACGATCTCCACGCTGCGCGACCCCACGATTTTGCCGATCGACCAGAATACGGCCCGGTATTTCAACCGGGTTGCCGTGGACACCCAGTATGGAGGCATGGCAGACAGCGAGGCAGAAGGCGCGCGCTTGGCATCTCTTCTGAAAGACAGGACGCGGCTGATGATGGGCAATCATGGCGTACTGATCGTTGCGGAGACGGTTGGGGAAGCGTTCGACGACATGTACACGATAGAACGCGCCTGTCAGATTCTTGTGACAGCCTATTCCACCGGACGTGAGCTTTCCGTCCTGTCGGACGATGTGGCGGAGAGAACGGCGCGGGACTGGGAAAAGATCCGGGATTTTTCCATTAGGCATTTCGAGGAAATGAAGCTCATCCTCGATCGGGAAGAGTCCGATTACGCCGAATAATCAGGGCCGGTCCTAGGCCAAGGGTTTCATGCCCGGAATTGCCGTGTCGGAAATCGAGGAGCGACAGTGATGAGCAAAAAGGTCCAGCAGGCGCGATTTGCGGACACCCTGCCATGTTGCCATGCCGATGACCATCGGGCGATGATCGCCTGACAGCCGCACGCGAACGACCTTCTTGCCGTCGAGGGCCATATCGGAGCACGGACGGACATTCGCCAGCGTATAGCCATAGCCATTTGCAACCATGGTCCGCACCACTTCCTGCTCGGCGGAGCGGGCGTAGATATTGGGTTGCAGGCCCTCGTGGTGATATAGGGCGTTGAAATACTGCCTGCTGAGAGGGAGGTCGAGGAAGATCATCGGCTCGGCGGCAAGCTCAGCCAGGTCCACGCACGAACGCTGCGCAAGATGATGGTTTTCGCTGACGAGGACATGGGGCGGAAGGCTGGCCAGAGGAATGAACTCAATCCCGGGAGGAAGATGCAGGTCGTACGTGATGGCGATATCAATTTCAGCCTGTTTGAGTTTTTCGGCCAGCCATTCGTGATTAGACGCCACCTGACGGATTTCGGCGGCAGGGTAGCGCGTACAGAAACTGTGAACGAGTTCAGGCATGATCATGGGGGCAAGCGTGACCATTGAGCCCACCGAGAGCGCCCCCCTCACCTGATCTGTGGTTTCCGCAGCCAGAGAATAGAGGTTTTCAGCCATCCCCAGCACGCGCTTGGCCTCTTCCATCAGGATCTGCCCCACGGCTGTAAGGGACAAGCCTTGTGCGTGGTGGCGGATAAAAAGCTGGACGTTCAGTTCAAGCTCGAGATGGGAAATCGCCGTCGAGATGGAAGGCTGAGAAATCGAAAGGCGCTCGGACGCTTGCCGGATAGAGCCGGCTTCCCCGGCCGCCACAAAGTACTCTAACTGCCGGAGTGTATAACGCATTATGACAGCCTAACTCATTCGACGCGGGACGCATAACCGGAATATCGTTATGACTGGACTGAATACAAAAAAAATTTCACTCCCGAATATCTTTGAGCGGCCGAGCTAGAGCATATCCGATCAATCTGGCTCATATCGTGCGGCGGCGAAGCTGGACTTGCTACGGTTTTGTGCCGGTTGACTGAGCGTTTTAAGCTCACATCGGGAGAGGCACGGAACCATGGCAGTGACGCACACAGAAGAATTCCGCCGTGAGGCGGTAAGGATTGCCTTGAGCAGCGGTTTGTCACGGACCCGCGTGGCAGCGGATCTGGGGATTGGCAAATCGACATTGGGACACTGGATTTCGCAGTATCGGACCGCTGATCTGTCAGTGCCTGAACCGCAGGCCGATCTGGTC
>NZ_JACRVW010000024.1:0-14660 GCF_018812085.1 Gluconobacter sp. P5H9_a | reverse complement strand
TCCTTGGGCCTGGGCGCTGGCCGCGGGCGGTGAGGCCTCCGTGGAGAAAGCCATCCGCGCGCTGTCTCAGGAAGTGGTGGATATTCTGGGGCTGGCCGGTCTTGAAGACATCGCCGCCCTGCGCCGGCGCGGGCCGCAGGCTCTGTGGAAATTATAGTCCGACATGTCGGGGCCTGAGGGGCCGCAGGATGTCTGAAGACGGAAGAGAGCAGACCGGATGACGAAAAATACCGAGTTTTACACGAAGCGTGCTGCCGAACTGTCGTTGCGCAATGACTGCTGGATTGACGGGCGGTTTGTTCCGGCTCTTTCGGGGCAGCGGTTCGAGACCGTCAATCCGGCCACGGGTGCTGTTCTGGCGGAGATGGCGCGGGGCGATGCCGGGGACATTGACCGGGCCGTTGTCAGCGGGAGGGCCGCCTTTGGAAGTGGGGTCTGGTCTGGCCTGACACCGGCGGAGCGCAAGGCCATTCTGCTGCGCTGGGCACAGCTTGTGCGGGATAATCTTGAAGAACTGGCCATTCTGGACACGCTGGATGTGGGCAAGCCGATTTCCGATACGCTCACGATTGATGTGCCGGGGGCTGCGGCCATTCTGCAATGGCATGCCGAGGCCATCGACAAGCTGTATGACGAGATTGCGCCGACGGGCGGGCGGGATCTTGCGATGGTGCGCCGGGTGCCGCTCGGGGTTGTGGGTGTGGTGGTGCCGTGGAATTTTCCGCTGGATCTGGCGATCTGGAAAATTGCACCGGCTCTGGCCGTGGGCAACTCGGTTGTTCTCAAGCCTGCCGAGCAGTCTCCGTTGTCCGCGCTGCGCCTTGCGGAGCTTGGGTCCGAAGCCGGTCTGCCAGCGGGTGTGCTGAATGTCGTGACGGGTTTCGGGCATGAAGCGGGGCGCGCTCTGGGGCTGCATCCGGATGTGGACTGTCTGGCCTTTACCGGTTCAACGGAGATCGGAAAGCTCTTTCAGGGCTATGCCGGTGAGAGCAACATGAAGCAGGTCTGGCCGGAGACGGGCGGGAAGAGTCCGTGCCTGGTGTTTCCCGATGCCGATCTGGAGGCGGCTGCGGACAAGGCGGCCTGGGGGATTTTCTTCAATCAGGGGCAGGTCTGTTCGGCGAATTCGCGTCTGCTGGTGCATGAAACGATTGCACAGGACATGATCGGGCGGCTGAAGGCCAGGGCCGAGGCTCTTGTGCCCGGTAATCCGCTGGACCCGTCCACGCGGCTGGGTCCGATGGCGACGGTGGAGCATGCGGACCGTGTTGCCGGGTTCATTGAAGCCGGACGTCAGAGCGGCACGCTTGTGACGGGGGGCGGGCAACTGACCCATGGGGCATCGCGGGCCTATATCCAGCCGACGGTTTTTGCGGATGTTGCGTCGGACGCCACGATTGTGCGCGAGGAGATTTTCGGGCCTGTTCTGGTTATCCAGACGTTCCGGGATGAGGATGAGGCGGTGGCTCTGGCCAATGATACGCCTTACGGTCTGGCGGCGTCCGTCTGGACCCGGGACATTACGCGGGCTTTGAGCGTTTCGGACAGGCTGAATGCGGGAACGGTGTCGGTCAATACCGTTGATGCGCTGTCTCCGATGACACCGTTTGGGGGCATGAAGCAGTCCGGTTTCGGACGTGATCTTTCACTTCACAGTTTCGATAAATATTCCGCTATGAAGACGGTCTGGATCAAATACTGATCCGCTCGGGCGCGTGTTGGGGTTTTGCGGAGAAATCTGATGGTAACGCTTGCAATCAGTGCAGAAGGGCCGGGCGTCTGGGAGGACTGGCGGAATGCTTTCCGTGAGGTGGCGCCCGGTATCCGGACGGTGTCGTGGTTTGATCCGGCGTTTGATCCGTCCAAAGCCGATTATGCGCTGGTCTGGGACCCGGCTCTTGGAGAAATGGCGAAAATGCAGCATATGCGCGCCATTTTCTGTAGTGGGGCGGGAGTGAACCACCTGGTGGGTCGGAAAGATTTTCCGAAGGATGTCATGTTGGTCCGTATGGGGGGAGACCAGACGGCGGTTCTG
Source organism: Gluconobacter sp. P5H9_a (assembly GCF_018812085.1). Classification (NCBI taxonomy): domain Bacteria; kingdom Pseudomonadati; phylum Pseudomonadota; class Alphaproteobacteria; order Acetobacterales; family Acetobacteraceae; genus Gluconobacter; species Gluconobacter sp. P5H9_a. The sequence goes on along the minus strand of NZ_JACRVW010000024.1, from coordinate 12,625 downwards.
ATGGCGGATTATGTGCTGTGGGCGATCGTTTCGCTGCTGCGTGATGCGCGGACCTGGGCCTTGCAGCAGGAGAAGAAAATCTGGCGTCGCAATCTTGAATATCGCACGAGTGCGGAGACCACGATCGGTATTCTGGGATATGGCAATTTGGGGTCGGCTGTGGCGCAACGCCTGTCAAAAGCCGGGTTTCAGGTTTCGGCCTGGTGTCGTCGGGTGCGACCGGTTGAGGATATTCCGCTGTATTTCGGAGAGGCCGGCAAGGTCGATTTTCTGGGAAAGACGGATATTTTGGTCAATCTTCTGCCCAGTACGCCGCAGACGCGCGGTCTGATTGATGCGGAGTTTCTGTCCCATCTGAAGCCGGGGGGCAGTCTGATCAATGTGGGGCGTGGCGAGCAGGTGGTGGCGGAAGACCTGATTTCGGCGCTCGACAGCGGGCGGATGCTGGGGGCTGTGCTGGATGTTTTTGCGCAGGAACCACTGCCGCAGGACGCTGTTTTCTGGGAGCATCCGAAAGTTTTCGTGACCCCCCATGTTGCGGCGGAGGCGTCCTGCAAAATGCAGGCGGCTTATGTCGCCGGGGCTATCGGGGAGATCGAGGCGGGGAAGACCCCCGCCCTGACCTATCACCCTGACTGGGGATATTGAGAACGCTTACCTTCAGTCTTTTGGAAGATCGTGCATGACCTCCGTGATGCTTTCGCGGAGGATGTCTCCAATTCTGGCGATCTGCTCTTCCGATAGGATCAGTGGGGGGGACAGGATCAGGATATGTCCCAGCGGGCGGGCGACGAGGCCTTTTTCCTGAGCCTTGCGCGCGACCAGCATGCCAATGTTGAGCTTAGCATCGAAGAGGGTTTTGCTGGTCCTGTCGCTGACGAATTCTATGCCCATCATAAAATGGCTGCCGCGGACTTCGCCGACGATGTCGAGATCTTCCAGCGCACGCAATGTGTTTTCAAACAGCTTGCCGGTGACGCGTACCCGTTCCGGGATCTGTTCGGCTTCCATTAGGGCGATATTTGCCAGACCGGCGGCGGCGGCGGCCGGATGGCCGGCATAGGTCATGCCGTGGGCGAAGACGCCGTCCGGGCCGGACACCACATCGTAGATTTCGTCGGTCATGATCGTGGCGGCGAGTGGCTGATAGCCGGAGGTGACGCCTTTTGCGATGGTGATCATCTCCGGCTGGGTATCGAAAACCGCTTCGGAGGCGAAGAAATGTCCGAGACGTCCGAACGCCGTGACGACTTCATCGGCTACAAACTTGATATCGTATTCCCGACAGACGTCCTGAACGCGTCGGTGGTATCCTTTGGGCGGAACGATGACGCCGCCAGCGCCCATGATGGGTTCGCCAATGAAACAGGCGATGTTCTCAGGGCCGAGGTGTTCGATTTCATGGCGCAGGTCGGCGATGAGCAGATCCGCGAAGTCCGCCTCAGTCATCCCGTCGCCTTCGCGCCAGTAATGCGGTTTTTTTAGGTGATGGACGATCCCTTCGGCTTTTGACCAGCCTTTGGAATAGGCGGGGGTGGTCATTGCGATGGAGAGATAGGTCGAGCCGTGATACGCGCCGTGGCGGCTCAGGACGAGTTTCTTTTCGGGTTTTCCCAGACGCTCGTAATAATGATGCAAGATGCGCACGGCGCCGTCATTGGCATCCGATCCCGAAGTGGAGAAATGGACGTGATTCAGGTTTCCAGGCGCCAGTTGCGCCAGTTTTTTTGCCAGTGCGGCGGCTGTGGGGTGGGTGAAGGTGTAGAAGGTGGAATAAAAATCCAGCGTTGAGAGCTGGTTGGAGATGGCGTCAATGATCTCGGGGCGTCCGTGACCCACGTTGACGCACCACAAACCGCCAATGCCATCAATCAGTTCCTGACCGTTACTGTCACGAACCATGACGCCCTTTGCCGCAACGATTGCGGTGCGGGCATGGGGTTTCTTTAGACTGTCAAGATCCGCCCAGGACTGGACGAGATGGGTATCTGCCGCGAGAATGTCTTCGCTGGTGTAGGGTAGTGCAGACGGCATGTTCAGGTCCTCCATCTAGCAGGGTGCAGCTGCTGATGTGTGATGGTAGGCTCTGTGTGGATGGGACGTATATTGCCCTGAAGGGGTATAGCCGGATGTTTTGTCAGCAGGAACAGCAGCTTGGGGCGGTGATTTCAGCGCTGATGACTCCTGCGTTCGAGCAGTATCTTGTGGCGTGGCTCGAGAGTTGTGTCCCGATCGATAATCTGACGATCCTTTCCTATAGGAGGGATGGTCGGCCGAAGTGTCTGTTGACGCACTCAAAAGAAAAAAATGTCCATGCCCGCTTTGACAGTGCGTATTGCACGGGGATCTATCTGCTTGATCCGTTTTTTGTTGTGGACAGGGCCTGGGCGCCTTCGGGGCTATATCGTCTTAAGGATGTTGTTCCCGATCATTTCGCTGCGTCGGACTATTACCTGAAATATTATCGGGATACGCATATTCTGGACGAGATGACGTATCTGGTCCGGATATCGGCGGATGTTTCCATTCATATCTGTCTCGGGCGCGATACGAGTTCGGGAGAGATATTTGTTGCGGCGGAGTGGGAAAAGGCTCTGGCTATTCAGCCTGTTGTAGCGGCGCTGGCGGGGAGACACTGGTCAGGGCTTGAAGCTGCGCCGACCGCACATGCGCAGGATACCATGACGGAGTTTCGCGAGCAGTGTGAAAAGACGTATGGCATCGTGCTGACGGCGCGGCAGTCACAGACGGCTTTGCTGATTTTGCGGGGACATTCTTCACGTTCGATTGCAAGGCTCATGGGAGTGAGCGTGCAGACGGTGAAAGTGTTTCGTAAACAGATCCATACGCGCTGTGCCATCTCCTCGCAGGCGGAGCTTTTTGCGATGATGATGCCTGTTCTGGTCAGGCTGGGCGAGCAATAACGCTCCGGTTAGTAGACGAAGGGTAGGCAGGCGTATCTCCGGCCGGATGTGACGGGTTGGACTGCATGCAGGAGCGCGCAGGAAAATATGACGGCTCCGCCAGCATTGGGGCGGAAGGTCTGTGGGCCGAATTCGGGGAAAATCAGTTCTCCGCCGGCGTAGTCGTCATTGAGGGTGAGGGAGACGGCGAACTGGCGGTGGGCGGAACTGGGGACGGTATTGTCCCGATGCGCGTCGAAAAAGCCTTTATCCATGGCGTCGTAGGAACTGATGAGCATTCTGTCCATCTGGGTAGCCGTGAAGCGGAAAGCCCGGAAAATCTCGGGGACGACGCGGCGGATGATACGGTTTTGCAGCTCCGTGACGATGCCCCGATCGCGCAGGGACGTGTCCCGCCTGCGTTTGAAATCCGGGGCGACGGTGCGGACCGGATGTCCTGCGGCATTGGAGGTCAGGATGGGAGAGGGCTGGGGATTGTGGGTGTCGTGATACCGGATCAGGTCCTGGCAGAAGGTCGGTTCCAAAACGTGGTCCAGCATGAGAACCGGGACAGGCATGCTGCGCTGCGGGGCGGTGGCTTTCTGGAGTAACGTCGCGAAAAGCGTTTCTTCCAGACCGGGACGGTGGAGTTGCGTGTGGACGACATGCATCATCGGGTCGAGTTCTATCCAGCCCGGTGGCGTGTTTTCAGCAATTCCGAACGTCCGGTGGCAGATACGATCGATATCGTAAAGGAAACAAACCGATCTGAGATCGGACCGGTTTTTTAGAATGGTCGTGTCAACCCTGTCGAGGGTGACGCCTAGAAACAGGCAGTCCCTGCGATTCAAGACCTCCGGATATCGGGAGAGGTGCTGGAGGACGCTTTTGACCTCGGGGTCAGTTGATGAGGAAAAGAAAAACAGCAGGATTCTGCGTCCGCCCATCATGTCAAAGGACAGGGCCCCGGAACTGGTGCTGGCTTTCTGTACGAAGGGCGGGATGGGGTCGCCGGTTTCAGCCGTGGTCCAGGACATGCGTGCTCTCGGGAAGGGGCAGATGTGGCGAGCATGCCCAAGAGGGGCTCTCATCGCAAGGAGAACTTGCATATACAACTTCACAAGGGAGAAAGAGTAAGTCGTTGCGAATCTTGTGAAAGGGCGTTCGTCTTGGAATTTTCTGTAAAAAAATATGAATTTATTCAATGGAATAAAGGGGTTTGTTCCGCGAGCCTCATGAAGGGCGAGCCTGAGGGTGTGTCGTTGATGGCCGGTGGGAAGGTTTTCGGGTTGGGATGTGGAACGGGCCGGGAAAATTTTTCGAAGGGGGAAAGATATTTTCTAAGTTATTGTTATATTGTAATTATTTTTATGATTCACTAGAAATTTTAGACATGTCTTTGTCATGTTGGTGCAAATGATAGGTTGCATATGCAACCAGACATGACATTGTGATTTCGATACGAAATGATTCCGAGCAGGTACCATGCCAATCGTAAAACGCCGTCGTGCTTGTGTAGCCCTTTCCACCATGACGTTTCTGGCGTCGACCTCTCTGGCTGGAGCCGCAACGACAACACATACGCGTTCGCGGTTGCAAGCGCATGCCGCCGGGGCGCCGGGGCAGCGGAAGTCTCATTCTGTCAGCGCGCGGGGGCCGGAGGTTATTTCCGTGCATGCAGCGGGAGAAAACGGGGCCTATGGCAAGGTCCGGCATATTGCGGGCGGGGGGCTGATGGCCGTTCAGACCGGTGGCGACATGCGCAGTACCGTGACTTCGGAATATATCAACAAGCAAGCGTCGACGACGACGGCCTATCAGGCTGTTTCGCTGGCTCCGGGTGCCAATCTTTCCCAGAGTGATCCTTACGGTTTTGCGGCCAATTCGATGCTGAGCGTGCGCGGGTTGGGGGGCAACGAAATCGGGCAGGTCTGGGAAGGCATGCCGGTCAACGATATCGAGACCTATAACGGCTATCCGACATACTGGGCGGATGGTGAAGATATTGATTCCGTCAGTCTGACCCAGGGGTCTTCGTCCATCACGGCGCCTGTGGTCAATGCTTCGGGCGGCCAGGTTACAACGCTGATGCGCGATCCGTCCCACAAGATGGGCGGACTGGTCGATTACAGTTACGGCACGCTGAACCTTCAACGGTTCTTCGGACGTTTTGATACCGGGGATATCGGGAATACGGGTCTTTCGGCCTATGTGTCGTTTTCCAACGGAACGGCCAAAAATTCCCTCGGACCGGGGCGGCAGATGCGCCGGCATATCGACTTCGGCTTCAAGAAGGAATTTGCAAACGGCGACCGGATGAAGCTGGTCGGGTCGTATGTTGACATGAACTACATGTACAATCCGAACCCAACGCTTGCCGACTGGCAGACTTCGGGGCGGAGTTATGCATGGAACGGGACATTTACGCCCGGAAGCTCGGATTACTGGCGGCAGAACCGCTGGAAATGGGAGCAGATCATGATGAGTCTCCCTTCCGACTTTACGCTTCCGGGCAAGGTGAAGCTCAATGTCACGCCGTATTTCCTGTATGCGATGCAGAATTCACCGGCATCTTCTACGTTGTCGTCTGATGGAAAATATTATGGGACACAGCCTGTTTCCGTAAATATTCCGGACGCCCAGGCCTCGGGCGGGAGCGTGCGAAGCGATTACGTGGGCGCGCAGTCTGTCGGCGGGTTCAACGCGTCGATTTCGCGCCAGTTCGGTGTTCAGAAAGTGACATTGGGATACTGGTATCAGTACAGCGTTGATGATCTTTCGATGCCGTTTTCGTCGGTTGATTCGATCGGCAATGCGGCTTCGGCCTGGAGCCTGCAGAATGTGACCATGGGAAATGGTCAGCCATATCTTGCGGAGAAGGAACACACCGTTACGCAGACGAATGCGCTTTATCTGCAGGACGAAATTTCGCTTCTTAACGACCGCCTGAAGATTGTGGGTGGCATCAAGACGCTGATGATGAGCAAGGCGGGAACTAATGGTCTGCCTGGTACGCAGTATCATGTGGGCGCCAATAATTTTCAGCCGCTGCCGCGTGTCTCGGCCACGTACAAGATTGATTCCCACAGTCAGGTCTTCATCAATGCGAGCACCAATACACTGATGCCGATTGATGACACCCTGTACAATTCCTATTCCGGCGGGGCGGTTTCAACGCAGGGTAATCCGGCGATCAAGCCTGAATATTCGATCTCTGAAGAGCTGGGCTACCGGTATCAGGGCAAAATCGTTCATGCCAGCCTGGCGCTGTTCAACTACAACTTCACCAACCGTCAGGTTTCCAGCCTTCGCTATGTCAATAACGTCCCCGTCTATTCGACGATCAACGGTGGCGGACAGACGTCCCGCGGTGTGGATTTCGAAGCCGGGCTGATGCCGTTTTATGGCTTCTCCCCGTATGTTTCCGTCGAATATCTGCATGCGACCATCGATAACAATATTCAGGTCGGAAACGACTATCTGCCGACGGCGGGGAAAACGGCAGTTCGCAGTCCGTCGTTTCAGGGATCTTTCGGTCTTGTCTATGATTACAAGAATTTCTTCGGAACGTTCTCGTTCAAATACACCGGGTCTCAGTATTCGACCTTCATGAACGATGAAAAAATGCCCGCTCACAAGACGTTCAACCTGTCTCTGGGGTATCGTCTGCCGAGCGTCGGTTTTGTCAAACATCCGGAAATCCGGGTCGCGTTTATCAATCTGACGGATGAGAAAGTCCTGTCCGGGATTGCGTCGCCACAGCTGAATGGCCAGGCCACCCGTGGCATTTACGGGACATCCATTGATGGAAGTTCTCCCGGATATTACATCGCGCCGCGATTTACGACTGCGATGACCGTGGCGGCTGGCTTCTAAACTTTTCCAAACCTCTTTCTGTTCCTGTGAAAATGGAGACCTTACTCATGGTCAACTCTCCTTCCGTTTCTTCCCGCCTGTCGAATGATCGTGTGATCCGTGCCGACCATGGCTCCGAAATCACTGCGAAATCATGGCAGACTGAAGCGGCCATGCGGATGCTGATGAACAACCTCGATCCGGAGGTGGCGGAGAAGCCGTCGGAGCTTGTGGTTTATGGCGGGATTGGAAGGGCTGCGCGGAACTGGGACTGCTATGACCGGATCGTGGAAGCCCTGCGGGAGCTGGGGGACGAGGAGACGCTGATCGTTCAGTCCGGCAAGCCGGTTGGTGTGTTCCGGACGCATGCCAATGCGCCACGTGTTCTGATTGCGAATTCCAATCTCGTACCGCACTGGGCGACTTGGGAGAAATTCAACGAGCTCGATCGAGCGGGGCTGATGATGTACGGCCAGATGACGGCCGGATCCTGGATCTATATCGGAAGTCAGGGGATTGTTCAGGGGACGTATGAGACGTTCGTTGAGATGGGGCGCCAGTATTACGGTGGCGACCTCAAAGGCCGCTGGATTCTGACGGGTGGTCTGGGGGGGATGAGCGGTGCGCAGCCGCTGGCCGCCGTGATGGCGGGGGCGTCCATGCTGGCGGTGGAATGTGAGCCGTCGCGCATTCAGAAGCGTCTGGAGACGGGTTATTTGGACCGTCAGGTGCAGGATCTGGATGAGGCGTTGCAGATCATTCATGAGGCCTGCGCCAAGGGTGAGGCGGTTTCCGTGGGTCTTCTGGGCAATGCGGCTGAAGTCTTTCCGGAGCTGGTGCGGCGAGGCATCCGTCCGGATGGTGTGACGGATCAGACATCCGCGCATGATCCGCTGAATGGATATCTTCCGGCCGGGTGGTCGCTGGAGAAGGCCGAGAAGCTGCGGATTACGGACCCCGCGGCGGTTGAGAAAGCTGCGCGGGAGTCCATGCGGCTTCAGGTCGAGGCAATGGTGGCGTTTCATCGGATGGGGGTGCCTACCTTCGATTACGGCAACAACATCCGCCAGATGGCGCTGGAAGAAGGGCTGGAAGATGCCTTCGCGTTTCCGGGATTTGTGCCGGCCTATATCCGTCCTCTGTTCTGCCGGGGGATCGGTCCGTTCCGCTGGGCGGCGCTGTCGGGCGATCCGGAGGACATCTACAAGACGGATGCGAAGGTCAAGGAACTGCTGCCGGATGACAAGCATCTGCACAACTGGCTGGATATGGCGCGGGAGAAAATCCAGTTCCAGGGTCTGCCATCCCGGATCTGCTGGGTGGGTCTCGGGGACCGTCACCGGCTGGGGTTGGCGTTCAATGAGATGGTGGCCAACGGAGAGCTGAAGGCTCCGATCGTAATCGGGCGCGATCATCTGGACAGTGGTTCGGTGGCTAGCCCCAATCGCGAAACGGAGGCGATGCGTGACGGGTCGGATGCTGTTTCCGACTGGCCTTTGCTGAATGCGCTGCTCAATACTGCTTCGGGCGCGACCTGGGTGTCGCTGCACCATGGCGGCGGTGTCGGTATGGGATTTTCCCAGCATTCGGGCATGGTCATTGTCGCAGATGGGACGGAAGATGCCGCGGCTCGTCTGGGACGTGTGCTGTGGAACGATCCGGCTACAGGCGTGATGCGTCATGCCGATGCTGGCTATGACATTGCTGTTTCCTGTGCGCATGAAAACGGCTTGAACCTGCCCATGATTACGACCAAGAAATAAGGTTTCGGAGGCGCATCTTTTCGGGGATGCGCCTTTTTTTGCTTCTGACAGGATAAATGCGATCATCATGACAGGAATACAGGCTGTCCGTTATCTTCCGGGGCGGCAGCTTCTGCTTCTGGCGCTGGGGCTCAGCATCTGCTCCGGCTGTGCGTATCTGGGCTCGTCCGTCATGCCCTTTCAGATTGATGCGCTGATGTCGGGGCTGCATCAGTCCGCCAGTCGGGCGGGGATGTTCGGCTTTTTCGAAATCATGGCCTTTGCGGTTTTCATGATGGTGCTGTCTCGTCTGAAAGGGCGGGTTTCGGTTGTCATGACAGCTTTTCTGGGCGCGGGGCTTGTGGTTCTGTCGTCCTTGCTGACGGCGACGGGTCTGTCTTCTTCGGCATGGACGTGGGGCTGTGCGCTTCTGTTTGGCTTGGGCGAGGCGCTGCTGGGGCGGTCCTATGTCTGTGCGGCGTCGGCGAGTGAAAACCCTGATCGGATGTATGCCATTTCCAATGGTGGAGGGCTGATCGTTCTGGTGGCGGTGATCGACGCCATCCCTTACGCCACGCGCAGTTTTGGCGAACTGGGGGTTTTTGTCGGGATCGCGGTCATTGTTGCGGTGATTGCGCCCTTTATGGCGACGCTGCGCCATGCGCCGCCATTGCCGGTCCGGCAGAGTACGGAAAAGATGCGTCTGACGCGTGGCGGGGTGGCGCTGCTGTTTATCTGGGTGGGGTCGTCTCTGGGATCGAGCATGGCGTGGTCCTTTGCCGAACGGGTCGGACGGGCCATTCATCTGTCAGCAGATTATATCGTTTTTCTCTCGACGGTGGGTATCGTTTCCAGCGTTCTGGTCAGCTTCATTGTCGGCGCGCTGGCGCAGCGGCTGCGGCGGGAGATCATTCTGCCGCTGACGCTGGTGGGAACGGGCGTGGGCGGGTTGCTGGCGTGTTGCGCGTGGGATTCCTGGAGCTATACGGCGGGCGTCATCATCTACTGGAACTGTTCCATGCTGTCTTATGCGTGGCTGCTGGGAAGTGCGGCTGCGCTGGATCATACAGGCAGGGTCGGGACGTTCTGCGGCGGCATGGACCGTATGGGATATGCCCTGGGGGCACCACTTGGGGGGCTGATTGTTGATCATGCCTCTTTCACGATGCTTGGCATTGCCGGGTGTGTGGCCTGTGTTGTCAGCCTTCCGTTCGGGTTACCTGTTCTCCTCAGGGAGATCCGGGCGTGCGGCACGGAGGGTCGGCCTGCATCAGGGCTTCAAGTCGGGTGATATCGTCCGCCAGCGGGTGGTCTTCCTCGTAAAGGGGAAGGATGGCCCGTACGCTGTTGTAAAGCTCCAGCGTTCGGGGGGCGATTTTTCCGGTGAGGCCGGCGAGGTCCACGGCCTGACAGAGGGCCAGAAGTTCGATCGCGAGAATGGATCGCGTATTGGCGACAACGTCCCGTGCCTTGAGAGCCGCTGGTGTGGCGTGGACGAGAATGTCTTCCTGAAGACCTGAGGTAATGCCGCCATCCAGACTGGCGGGGAGGGCGTTGCGGCGGTTGGCGCTGACAAGCGAGGCCGCCGKGTATTGCGCGATCATGAAGCCGCTTCCCGTGCCGGAATCGCTCGACAGGAACGCCGGGAACGGGCTGAGCAGGGGGTTGACCATGCGGTCCAGCCGGCGTTCGGAGACGGCGCCCAGAGAGGCCAGCGCGATGGCGGCTTCGTCCATGACGCGGGCGATACTGGCGCCGACGGCGTGGGCTTCGGAAAAAGCGCTGATGCCTGTTTCGTCCTCAATGATGGCGGGGTTGTCGGACAGGCTTTGCAGTTCCTGTGTGACGGCGTGATGGATGCCGGTCAGCGCGTCATGGACCGATCCATGAATATGGGGAATGGCGCGCAGGCTCAAGGCGTCCTGTGTGCGTTGGCCTCGGGCGTCCGCGAGGCGGGCGGAATCTGCCAGATTCTGGTTGAGGGTTTGTGAGACGGCGCGATGGCCGGGTGGGATGCGGAGGTTTGCCGAGCGTGGATCGAAGGCGCGCTGTTGTCCGCCAAGGACGTCAAAGGTCGCGGCGGCGATCCGATCTGCCCAGTGGAGACAGGKGGCGGCTTCTTCCGTGACTAGGCTGGCAATTCCGGTGGCACAGGAGAGGCCGTTGACCAGGCACAGCCCTTCCTTGGCTTCAAGAACGAGCAGGGTGAAACCGAGCCGTTCCAGCACCTCGGCGGCGGGCTGTTCCGTGCCATTGGTCCGGAGCGTTCCGTGACCGATCAGGGTCAGGGAAATATGGGCCATGTGTGTGAGATATCCGACCGATCCGTCTCTTGGCACGATCGGCAGGCAATCGTGGTTGAGGAGGGCGACGAGGCGATCGACGATCTCCGCGCGCAGGCCGGAATAGCCCAGGCAGTACTGGTTGACGGCGCAGGCCATGATGGCGCGAGTTGCTTCGGCACTGAGGGGGGGGCCGAGCCCCGTGGCATGGCTGAAGAGGATCTTGCGGGAGAGAGTGGACTGTTTTTCGGGCGTGATGCGCGTGTCCGACAGGCCGCCCACGCCCGTATTGAGGCCGTAAGCGGCGGACTCGCTCTCGACCAGAACACGCAGGCGCCGGTTGGCGTCCTCAAGCCGCTGCCGCGCCGCCTGCGACAGCCGGACCGTTTTTCTGTTCCGGGCGATGTCGCAGATGTCCTGCGGAGAGAAAGGCTGATCGAGCAGGAGTTCGGTCACGGCGGGTCTCTTGGTTGTCTATACAAGAGAGAACTCTAGAGGCGCCGTGTCAGGGGCGTCAATCCGCCAGGCGTTGTTTTCAGGGTGTTGTCTTTAGGGGCGGTAGCGACCGCCGAAGCTGTAGCGGTTGCCGGAATAGGTGAAGATGCCCTTCATGACGACGCGGCCGTCGACCCAAGTGCGGCGCATCAGTTGCAGGCAGGCTTCCGGTTCGTCGAGTTGCAGAAGGGTGCAGATCTCCTGCGGCGGCGTGACGGCGAAGACCACATGTTCGATCTCTTCCGGTCCGGCGATTCCGTAGAGATGGCGGTGGGGATTGATGCGGGTGAAATCCTGTTCCAGATAATCCGGGGCGAAATGCGGAGAGACGTAGCGCTCTTCAAGCTGAAGGGGCACATCGTCTTCGTAATGGACGATCAGGGAGCGGAACAGGCGTGTGCCGGGGCGCTGTTCGAACGCCGTGGCCAGATCGCTGTCGGCCCGCACCGTCTCCACGGCGATGACTTCGGCGCGGTGCTGGTGGCCGCTGGCGACGATGTCGTCGATGATATCGCGGATTTCCAGAAGTTCGACGCGTTTGGCGGGCTGGGCCACGAAAGTGCCGACTCCCTGTGCGCGGCGGACGATCCCTTCGGCTGTCAGTTCCCGCAGCGCCCGGTGGATCGTCATGCGGGAAATGCCAAGTTGTTCAACGAATTCATGTTCGGAGGGGAGGCGGTGGCCGACTTTCCATTCCCCGCAGTCAATCCGTTCGATGATGAAGGCTTTCACCTGCTCGTAACGTGCGATGGTCTTCGTCTTGTCCAGGATCTGCGACACGGCGCCCGCTGCCTTTTCTTCTTTTGAGGACTGGTCTGCCCTCTGTGGGCGGGAGAGCATTTCTGATCCTGCCGGGTTGTTGTACTTACATATGAGACACACCCCTAAGCAGGCGTATGACCATATGAAGCCGGATCCGGAAAATGACAATCTTTTCCCGCTGTCCCGTGGGCCGCAGCCGGTTGAAAACCTTGTCGCGCAGGCATGGAAAAACGGTGGCGGCCTGACGCGGATCATTGTCTCTGGCGAAGAGTGGCGTCTGAGCGTTGCGGAGATTACGCAGGATGGCGCTTTCTCGAGGTTTCCGGGGATTTCGAGGCAGATTGCGCTGCTGACAGGGCAGGGTGTGCGGCTTTGTCTTTCGGACGGGACGGAGCGCGAGGTCGTCCGGGTCGGGGATATTCTGACGTTTTCCGGCGATCTGGATGTCGAGGCCGTTCTGGTGGACGGGCCGGTTCAGGTGGTGAACCTGATGCATCCCGCGGGCTGCCCGCGTCGGATGGAAGCGGTTCGGGCCGGGGATGCGTCGGGTTTTGAAGTGTCTGCGGGGCGTGCGGTGGTCATTGCG
>NZ_JACRVW010000023.1:0-32019 GCF_018812085.1 Gluconobacter sp. P5H9_a | reverse complement strand
CTGGTCATAAGCAGCCTGATACGGCGCAATATAMACCTGGAACAGCTGCTGCCCTTTTTTGACGTCCGCACCCTGCTCAAAGTCACGCGMGACAATCACACCATTCACCTGCGGCCGGATCTGCGCCTGTTCATAGGCATCCGTTCGGCCGGGAAGAGACGTCTCCAGCGTAACCGGCTGGGTTTGCAGCGTCATGACGCCAACAGGCTGTGGCGGCAATTGCGGAGCGGCAGCTTTCTTCTGACAGCCCGCTACGGCGAGCGGCACCATGCAAAAAGTAATAAACCCGCTTACGGAACGAAAATAGTCTCTTTTGCAGGTGCAAGGGTTATGAGGCGCTGGAGGCGCGTATCTTCGATGAGGCATTATGTCCGAAATCGCTCTGAAGGCTTGAGAATTCTCAGTTTGACTGCGCAACATAGCCAAGGACAAAAATGTCTATTAGATCATAAAAACAGCATAGTCTTATGAAAAAACAATATGAATGATAGACAACTTATTCCAAGCACATATTAAGCCATTACGGCAGATGTCAATGAAATGATATGTGCAGATGGGTTAGGTTGATCGTTAGAAAGTACCCCTCTGCATCAACAGTAATCGCCTGCCTTTGATCCAGACAATCCGGTAACCCGGCAATTAGAATACCAGAAAATTATCGAGTTATTTATAAACTAAATTTATTTTAGTATACATCATGATAAATAGATCACTATAATTGGAAAATTAAGAATTATTAATAAGTAAAATCTATAAGCTCATGCGATTTTTCCTTATCGGCAGGATCCGGAGGCCAGTGGGGGGCCAACAATTCGGCTGCGGGCGTATATGCCGCATGTTTTCCCTCTTGGACAGGCTGCACATGAGAGTGAACTGGTTGCCGAGGACACCATTGAATATGCGGACGTAGACAAACGATACCAGCAGTCCACCTTTGCGAGCCATTTCGTCGAAGTCGGTGTCAATGGATTTACCGGCGAAGTCCGTATCCGCCGGATGCTGGCCGTCTGCTCCGCAGGCCGCATTCTAAACCCCAAAACCGCCCGAAACCAGGTCATCGGTGCCATGACCATGGGCGCTGGCGCAGCCCTCATGGAAGAACTGGCAGTCGATACCCGACGTGGCTTCTTCGTCAATCACGATCTGGCGGGTTACGAAGTCCCCGTACATGCTGATATCCCTCATCAGGACGTGATTTTCCTTGATGAAGTAGATCCCCTGTCCTCTCCGATGAAAGCAAAAGGGGTCGGGGAATTGGGGCTTTGTGGCGTGGCAGCAGCGATTGCCAATGCTGTGTATAATGCAACAGGGGTCCGTGTCCGTGATTACCCCATCACGTTAGACAAGCATCTGGCTCATCTTCCCCGGATGTCTTGAACACTTCCGTAAAAGTTACAYAACCTGGCCAACCACGAGTGGTTCATACAGATTGATGTCTCTTTCCGAAGTGCCCTTTACTCTCTAACACAAGAACAAATCAGCCTGTCGTTTGAAGCGTTGGTATGTCTTCTTATCCGTCATATGCGTGTGACTCTGTTATGATTACTTCCATTTTGGATGGAATGATCTTCCGCCTTACCCGTAGATGAGAAGACACTCTGGAGACAGAATACTTCCAGTTCACGACCCTGCACCTTGCAACGTGGTCGTTTCGACTTTCTGGAAGGATCATACCATGCGTTTTTCACTGCCACATGCTGCTCTTCTGGCCGCCTCAATCGCAGCTCTCCCGGTCGTCGCGTCTGCCCAGACGGTTACGAGCCCAGCTCAGGTTCAGTCCGGCACCTATGCCATAGAACCGGGTCATACGCAGGTGGGGTTCTCCCTGCTACACTTCGGATTTACTTATTATAACGGGCTTTTCTCCAATGTTTCCGGCACGCTGGAGCTGAATTCCAAGACGCCAGCTGCTTCCAAGCTTTCCGTAACGATTCCGGTCGCATCCGTGCAGACGACCAGCAACAAGCTGACGGAAGAACTCAAGAGTGACCAGTGGTTCGATGCGGCAAAGTTTCCGAACGCCACGTTCGTTTCCACCGAGGTCAAGCGCACTGGCAAGGATGATGCCATCGTGACGGGTAATCTGACCTTGCATGGCGTTACGAAGCCGGAAACACTGAAGGTGCATTTTGTTGGTGCGGGCATCAACCCGATGGACAAGAATTACACAACAGGTTTTGAAGCCACGGCTACGATCAAGCGCAGCGATTTCGGCGTGAAGATGTATATCCCGCATGTTGGTGATGACGTGACACTGCGCATCGCCGGCGCTTTCGAAAAGCAGAACTGATCACATGAAAACTGTCCCGGTGCGCCCTGAAAAGGCATTGCGATATGGGGTGGTGGCCATTGCCCTTCACTGGCTGCTCGCCATCGGGATTCTGACCCTGATCGGCATGGGGCTGATCATGGATCACGTTTCCCTCGACCCGATGCGCATGTTCCAGCTCTATCAATTGCACAAGTCCATCGGGATCACCGTTTTGTTGCTGGTCTGCTTACGGGTGGGATGGCGTCTGACCCATGCGGCGCCGGCCCTTCCGGACAGCATACCGGTCGGGGAACGCCGGATGGCCTATATGGCTCATCTGGCCCTGTACGGATTGCAGATTCTTCTGCCGCTTAGTGGGTGGGCCATGGTTTCGGCCTCCGTGATGGGGATTCCAACTGTTCTGTTCGGCACGGTGCCCTGGCCGGACCTTCCTATTCTGGCAACGCTTCAGAACAAAAACCCAGTTGAAGCCGTTCTGAAGGGCGTTCACCATTGGGCCGCATGGACACTGGCTGGGCTGATCACTCTGCATGTCGCAGCCGTTTTGCGCCATGCGTTCATTCTGCGAGATTCCATACCCGTTCGCATGCGGCCTTGGCCGGTTAGACCGTCACGTCACAAACGGTTGGAGAATTGATACAATGGTATTCACGAAAACGATCGCGGCCCTGACACTTGCGGCAGGCTTTTCTCTCCCGCTGTCTGCCATGGCTGCAGACTGGGTACTCGATCCGACGCATAGTATGCTGTCGTTCTCAGGTAAGCAGACAGGTCAACCGTTCACGGGTCATTTCGGATCATTCGATGGCACCATTTCCTTCGATCCAGAACATCCCGAAGCAGGCCGTGCGCATGTGACAATTGCCCTGTCGAGCGCCACCACGGGAGATCGTCAGCGTGATGGCGCCCTGCCAGGGCAGGACTGGTTCAATGTTGCCCAGTTTCCATCAGCAGTGTTTGATGCGCAGAGCTTTCGCGCCCAGGGTGGTAATGCTTATGATGCCGTTGGAACACTGACCATTCGTGGGATCAGCAAATCAGTCATCCTGCCTTTCACGCTTGATATCAATGGCGCGACGGCGCATGCCAAAGGGCATCTGGATATTGTTCGCTCCTCGTTCGGAGTTGGGCAGGGAGCATGGGCAACCGGGCAATGGGTCGCTCTGGACGTGAGCGTTGATCTGGACATCACGGCGCAGCGAAAGCCCTGAAACATTCAAGAGCCTCCAGTTTCTTCCGCGGGTTTTACCGTGGACCATATTGCACTGACGGTGAACGACGCTGAGAAGGTCGCGGCCTTCTATCAGAAGGTTGTCGGCCTTGACGTTCTGGCACATGACGAGAGATGATGCACCTCGGCGTGGGGGATAACACCCTCCTCGAACTGCGACAGGACAAACACGCACGACATCGCTCTTTCCGGGAAGCAGGTCTGTTTCATACGGCGTTCCTGCTTCCATCCCGCCCGGAATTGGCACGCTGGATCAATTACGCGATTGAACAGACACTCCCCGTTGCTGGCGCATCGGATCATGATGTCAGCGAAGCCCTTTATCTTTCTGATCCGGAGGGGAAGGGTGTCGAAATCTATGCCGATCGTCCTGCGTCCACATGGGTCTGGAAGGATGGTAGGGTTCGTATGGGTAGCCCCCCTCGATATTCCCGGCCGCCTAACAGGCGCAGGGTGCACGTTGGGAAGGTGCACCGGATGGGACGCGTGTCGGGCATGTCCATCTTCAGGTTGGCGCTATTGAACCTGCAGAGGATTTCTATGCCTGGGAACTCGGGCTCGACATAACCTGCCGGTATCCGGGAGGCACGTTCTATGCGGCGGATGGCTATCATCACCATATCGCCACCAATATCTGGAATAGCCGCGGCGCCGGACAGCGCGGTTTCCCCTCGACAGGGCTGGCAGAAGTGGCACTTTCGGAAACCCGGTCTGTGCCGAAAGGACTGATAGAGCGTTCTGTTCAAAATCCGTCTACGGCGGATGTGACGATTGAAGATCCTTGGGGAACATCAATCAGACTACGAACCCGAACGGCACTCTGAAGCCTGCCGCAGACCAGGGCAACTGATCCAGATAAGGGGATGCACGTGTCAGACGACCACTTCTACACCTATCGACCTGAAGACGGACACGGTCTTCTGCATGATCCCTTCAATGCCATCATTGCGCCCAGGCCGATCGGCTGGATTGCAACGGTTGATGAGCAAGGGGCTTCCAATCTGGCACCTTACAGCTTTTTCAATGCGTTCAACTATACCCCGCCGATTATCGGGTTTTCCTCGATCGGCTGGAAAGATACGGTTCGGAATGCGAAAAAGACTGGAGAATTTGTCTGGAATCTGGTGACACAATCTCTGGTTGATCGGATGAACCTGTCTTCAGCGGCTTTTGAACAAGAGATTGATGAATTCGAGGTAGCGCGACTGGAGAAAACTCCGTCCTGCCATGTTCGACCACCACGGGTTGCTGCCAGTCCGGTGCAGTTCGAGTGCCGTGTCACACAAGTCGTGCAGCTTGAAGCCTCGTCCGGGGACTGTCTGGAAACCTGGCTGACGTTGGGTGAAGTGGTGGAGATCCATATAGATCGCTCTCCTGTGCGCGACGGGATTTATGACACTGCGGCGGCGCGTCCCGTTCTGAGGGCAGGCGGGCCCGGGTGGTATTCAGAAGTGACCGAAGGATCCATGTTCGATCTGCGGCGGCCATCCTCCTCTGAGGCGGCTCTGGCCGAAGGGATCGGTCTGCCCGTTCTGCCGCCCAAACCCTGAAAGGTTCTTACCAGCCTTCGTCCCATTCTGGCTGCCCCTTGAAATGGTCCGACAGGAAGTCGGACAGGGCGCGCACTTTTGCAGCAAGGTGTCGCGCGGGTGGGTAGAGAGCATGGATGCCCAGGGCCGGTGGTTCAAAGTTTCTTAGCAGGGGAAGGAGTTTTCCTTCCCGCATTTTGGAGCCTGCGATGAAACTGGGTAGGCATGCAATGCCAAGACCGCGTTCAGCAGCGGTCAGGCAGGCTTCTCCGTTGGAAAAGGCAAGGCGTCCGTTGACGGGAACCTGAATTGCCTGCCCTGATACGGCATCGCGGAATGTCCAAGTATTGGGCGTGCGGAAATTGGTATCAATGATGCAGGTCTGTTGCGACAGATCTTCAGGGCGCTGCGGCGTGCCGTGGGTCGCGATATAGTCAGGTGAGGTGACGGTGACAATCCGGGCGTCGCACAGTCTTCGAACAATCAGGCTACTGTCTGGCAGACGGCCAATACGCACGGCGATATCGAAGCCGTCTTCCACCAGATCAGCCAGTCGGTCCGAAAAGCTGACATCAAGACTGATACCGGGGTAATGTTCCGCAAATGCCAGCAGAGCAGGCACTAGCTGGACAGCCCCGAACGACATTGGCGCCGTGATCCGCAGTCGGCCTGATGGGGCGCCGGAAGTCTGGCGGATGGACGCATCCAGCGCATCCCGCTCCTCGAGCAGGATCTTGATGCGTTCATAGTAGACCTGCCCGATCTCCGTCGGAGAGAGGGCGCGGGTCGTGCGCTTGATCAGTTGTACGCCCAGATCGGCTTCAAGACGGGACAGCATCTTGGAAGCCTGCCCGCTGCTGACCCCCATTCGCCCGGATGCCGCAACGAAACTTCCTGTCTCCAGAACGGCAACAAACAGGCGGTCAAGGGTCAGGCGATCCACAGTACAGTCCTTAGGGCCGTGGCGTCCCTGGAAGCAGGGATATCCGCACAAAGTCCAGAGCCCGAGCCGCTCCGGCAGATGTAAGAGC
The DNA here is from genome assembly GCF_018812085.1 of Gluconobacter sp. P5H9_a. Taxonomy (NCBI): domain Bacteria; kingdom Pseudomonadati; phylum Pseudomonadota; class Alphaproteobacteria; order Acetobacterales; family Acetobacteraceae; genus Gluconobacter; species Gluconobacter sp. P5H9_a. Next base: position 25,956 of record NZ_JACRVW010000023.1, on the reverse strand, counting down.
ATGGCCGACGCCCGGCAGAATGTCACATATGACGGTCATGCCAAGGGTGCTCAGGATCTCTGCGGCTTTTGGCGCTTCCTGCACCGGCATGATGGGATCGGCATCCCCATGGACCAGCAGGATGGGTGTCTGCTGCGCGGGAGTATAAGGCGCAGGTGAAGCCAGACGGCCTGAGAAGGCAACGACACCCGCGACAGGCCACCGGCCGGAGACGACGGCATCCAGCGCCATGATGGATCCTTGAGAAAAACCGACAAGAACCACCCGGTCCAGCCGGTTCTCAAAACCTGCCTCAGAGATGCAGGCATGGAGTGTTTCGTCAAAAGCCTGGCGAGTTGCGACGATGCGCTCGGCCCGGTTGCTTTCCGTCACGCCCTTGATGCTGAACCATTGTCGACCACTCGAGGCGCAATCAAACGGAAATGGGGCATCAGGGGATGCAAATGCGACGAGGGGGAGATCTGTGCGCCATTGTGCCAGCAATGGCGCGAAAACAGCGCCCTGGCTCCCCACCCCATGCAGGAAAATGACCAGACCCGCTTTCATGTTTGCGCCCCCGATGAACGGCTTGCCACGGGTAGATGTGCGGCCCATGCCAGATCCGGACCAAGCGGCACAATACCATTAGGGTTGAGGGTCTTGATGGAGTAATAGCCGCGCTTGATATGGTCGAGATTCACGGTTTCCGCCACGCCTTTGACAGTCAGCATCCGTTCCAGATGGCGGGTCAGGTTCGGATAATCCGCTATGCGACGAAGGTTGCATTTGAACAGCCCATGATAAGCGGCATCAAAGCGGACGAGTGTCACAAACAACCGAATGTCACTTTCCGTCAACTGCTCTCCGACCAGCCATGAGGCGCCACTGGACAGACGCTCTTCCAAGGTGTCCAGCATGCCGAAAACATCCGCGAATGCTTCATCATAGGCTTGCTGGGTTGTCGCAAACCCTGCGCGATAGACACCATTGTTGAGGCGCGCGTACAGCACGTCATTCAGGGCGTCGATATCGCCGCGGAGCGTTTCGGGATAGAGATCGTAATGTGAGTACGCCAAAGTACCAAAACCGGAATTGAACATTCTCACGATATCGGCAGACTCGTTGTTCACGATTGTCTGTTTTTCTTTGTCCCAAAGGATGGGAACCGTTGCACGGCCCGTATAATGCGGATTGGCACGCGTATAGAGTTCATACACCCATGTCGCACCATTGAGTGTATCGAAATCTGCTCCAGGATAAAGCCCGAAACGCCAGCCCTGATCCGTAAGAGAGGGTTCGACAACCGATACCGATACGACATCCTCCAGCCCTTTCAGGCTACGGGCGATGAGCGTGCGCGAGGCCCAGGGGCAGATCAAGGCGACATAAAGGTGATACCGTCCTTTTGCTGCTGCAAAGCCGCCTTCTCCCGTGGGTCCGGGTCTTCCGTCGGGGGTAATCCAATTGCGAAAAGATGAGGTCTGCCTGACAAAGCCGCCTTTCGCGTCCTTGGCCTGAACAGGCTGCCAATTCTCACTCCATTTCCCATTGACCAGCATTAAAAGTTTCCATTCCTGCAATGTGCGATGAGCTTCTGGAAAATGATCAACAATACGACCTTGTTCCAGATGTGTACGCCCATTCTTGTTTTCTAATCTTTCCAGTCAGAGACAATTAGAGGACCAAATCGCAGAGCACTTCTTCCTTCTTGGAACGAATCTCCAGAGCGAACTTGGTCATGTTTGATGACGCAGTACGCTGGTATGAGAAAAGTTTAGGAAATCGCTAGGCGATTTCCATCTTTCGGCTAAAAAACACAAACCAGGACGGAACACGCCTCTTACAGAAAGTAATTTATTAAATAATCGTAGACGTGAAGTATAATATTTTATTCAGATACAAGATAAAAATATTTATTATAAATTCGATTATATTTTCTAAAAATCTCTCTATAAATTCCCCATTCCATTTATGAACAGCCGATATAGCCTCATGCGCTCTACACGTCCTAATCAATAGACCTCCCCTGCCCTATCGTCTGTCACAAACATGCAGATCACCAAAAAGGCAGTTTCATGAGCGGAAAATTCCACGGTAAAGTTGCGTTGGTAACAGGTGCCGGTGCCGGGATGGGACTAGCCACCGCCCAGGCGTTTGCCCGAGCCGGCGCCAGCGTTGTCCTTGCTGACATCAATGAAGAAAGCGTTGCGACGGCAGCCAAGGCATTAACCGAGGAAGGAGCCAAAGCTCTTGCCGTCAAATGTGATATTGCCTCGGAAGCAGATGTTGAAACCATGATGGCTCGGACGGTCGAAGCTTTTGGACGTCTGGACTGCGCCTTCAACAATGCCGGGGTTATCAGCCAGCACCACGATACCGCAGATCTGCCTGACGCAGAATGGGACCGCGTTATGTCGATCAACCTGCGTGGCACCTGGTACTGCATGAAGCATGAACTAAAGCAGATGCTTTCTCAGGGGAGCGGCGCAATCGTCAACGCTTCCTCCATTGGTGGCCTGAACGGTGTTGCGGGACTGCCTGCTTATATCGCGTCCAAGCACGGCATTATTGGCCTGACGAAATCTGCGGCTCTCGAATGCGCGACTAAGGGAGTACGCATCAATGCAGTATGTCCCGGTGTGATTGAGACACCCATGCTGGACTGGCTCACAGGGGGGGACGCGACCGTCAAGGCCGAACTCGTCAAAGCCCAGCCCATTGGTCGCCTGGGTAAACCTGAAGAAATCGCTGCGGCTGTGCTCTGGCTCTGTAGTTCAGAAGCCAGCCTGGTACTCGGCCATGCTCTCTCGGTCGATGGCGGATATTCTGCCCAGTAACCTACTCTGTTAACAGGAGATCCTCCATGTCTGAGCCCCCTTCAGCCGCACGCAAGGCATTTGGCGATATTGCTCCGGCCTTGGCCGAATATTCCGACAAGGTTCTCTTCGGGGACGTATGGGAGCGCCTCGAACTTTCCCCGCGCGACCGCAGCCTGGTAACGGTTTCCAGCCTGATTTCGCTCTACAGAACCAACGAGCTCGGCTTCCATATCCGCAAAGCTCTCGAAAACGGCGTAACCCGTGAAGAAATCATCGAGGTCATCACGCATCTGGCCTTTTATTCAGGCTGGCCAACGGCCTCCACCGCTTTGACGATCGCGCGCGGTGTATTCGACGAAACCAAATCCTGAGCACTCTTAAAAACTTCCTTCAAGACGATGCAGAGCAAGGAGATCCCCATGGACTACCGTTATCTCGGACAGAGCGCGCTTAAAGTTTCTCCTCTTTGCCTTGGGGCCATGATGTTCGGTGGTGACACCGATGCCCAGACGGCAAAGCGGATCATCGACAAAGCTGCGGCACAGGGCATCAATTTTCTGGATACTGCCGATGTCTATAATGCTGGAAAATCCGAAGAGGTGGTTGGAAGCAGCGTAAAAGGCAACCGGGATGCATGGGTCATTGCCACCAAATTTGGCTACGGCAGCGGTGCCAACCAGCAGGGACAATCCCGTAAATGGATCATGCAAACGCTTGAAGGCAGCCTCAAGCGCCTTGGCACGGATTATGTTGATATCCTCTATTTCCATCGTGCCCTTCCCGGCGTGACACTGGAGGAGGGGCTGCGGGCCATTGGGGACCTGATCCGTCAGGGTAAGATCCGTTATTATGGTGTCTCCAACTTCCATGGCTGGCGGATCGCCGAAGTTGTCAGACTGGCAGACCATCTCGGCATTCAGCGTCCTACGGTCAGTCAGCCACTCTACAATCTGGTGGACCGTTCTGCTGAAGTCGAGCAATTGCCAGCAGCCGGTCAGTACGGACTTGGGGTCGTCCCCTACAGCCCTCTGGCCCGCGGCGTCCTGACAGGAAAATACGCCTCTCTCGACAACCTGCCAAAAGACTCCCGGGCGGGCCGTGGCGATGCCCGTATTCAGCAGACTGAACTACGTGCTGAATCTCTAATTGTCGCTCAGAAAGTGGCCGAACGTGCCAAGGAAAAGGGTATTTCCTCAATCACCTTTGCCCTCGCCTGGGTCTTGAGAAACCGCCTCATCAGCGCAGCCATTGCAGGCCCTCGCACTGAAGCACACTGGGACAGTTACATGGATGCCCTGAACGTTACGCTGACAGCGGAAGATGAGGCATTCATCAATGATCTGGTCCATCCGGGGCATGCATCCACTCCCGGTTATACCGATCCGGGCTACCCGGTCGAAGGACGCGTTGTCGCCTGAATCTGAAAAATCCCGAAGAGAACGGAGAACACTGATGAAAACCTATGGTTTTGCAGCAACCTCATGTGAAGCCCCTCTCGCACCGTTCAGTTTCGAACGACGTGATTTGCGAGACAATGACATTGCCATAGACATCCTGTATTGCGGTGTCTGTCATTCAGACCTGCATCAGGCGCGAAATGACTGGAAATGGTCGCAGTATCCCATGGTCCCCGGTCACGAAATTGTCGGCCGTGTGACAGCGACAGGAAAAGCCGTCACACGTTATAAAGTGGGCGACGCTGTAGCCGTCGGCTGCATGGTCGACAGTTGCCAGACCTGCGATCAGTGCCGCAAAGGCGAGGAGCAACTCTGCCGTGAGGGCAATACGCAGACCTACAACGACAAGGATCGTATTACGGGCGAGCGCACCTACGGCGGCTATTCCAAACACCTCGTTGTGCGGGAAGAATTCGCCCTGAAAGTTCCGGAAACACTGGATCTCTCCCGTGCAGCTCCCCTCCTCTGCGCTGGCATCACCACCTACTCCCCTTTACGCACCTGGAACGCAGGACCGGGCAGTCGCGTAGCAGTTATCGGGCTTGGTGGCCTCGGACATATGGCTGTCAAACTCGCCTCTGGCATGGGAGCAGATGTCACGGTCCTCAGCCGCTCAAATGCCAAAGAGAAAGATGCCTTGGCTCTAGGTGCGGACCGGCTTCTGGTATCGACCGACGAAACAGCCATGGCCAAAGCGGCTTCCAGCTTCGATCTCATCATCGATACCGTCCCGGTCAAGCATGACCTCAACCCTTATATGCCTCTGCTGGATGTTGATGGCACACTGGTGCTCGTCGGTCAGGTTGGGCCACTGAATGAACCCAGCACCGTTCCCATGATCATGGGTCGTCGTCGTATTGCGGGTTCACCCATCGGAGGCATTGCCCAGACGCAGGAAATGCTTGATTTCTGTGGCCGCAAAAACATCCTGCCTGACTGTGAAATGATCCGCATGGACCAGATCAACGAGGCTTTCGACCGACTGGAGCGCTCAGACGTTCATTATCGGTTCGTGATCGACATGGCGACACTCACGCCAGACACGACAGCCGCGTAAGACAGATGCCCCATCCCCCTCTTAGAGCGGATGGGGCATCTGTCAAAAATCCATTACTGGCGATAGCGCAACGCATCGACCAGCAACCTGAAAGCAGCGGAGGACTGTCGGCGGCTGGGATAATAGAGATGATAGCCGGAGAATGGCGGACACCAGTCTTCCAGCACCCGGACCAGCCGCCCGTCAGCAAGATGACCCGTCACCTGATCTTCCAGGACACAGGCCAGGCCAAAACCCGCCACAGCCGCCCGCAGGATCATGGGGACATTGTTGAAGACCAGTTGGCCTTCAACCCTGACATGCAGTTCCCGCTTTCCCTTCTCTAACTCCCAAGCGTAAATGCCGCCTGATGTCTCCAGACGCAGGTTGATGCATTGGTAGTGCGCCAGATCCTGTGGTGTTTTGGGCTTTTCTTTCCCCGCAAAAAAGGATGGCGCCCCGACAACAGCCATCCGCATGTCGGGACCGATCCTTACAGCGACCATGTCCTTCGCAATCGACTCTCCGAGCCGTACACCAGCGTCAAAACGCTCGGCGACAATATCTGTCAGGCCTGACTGAAGAGCCAGTTCGACATGGACATCAGGATAATCGGGAAGCAGTTTTTCCAGAACTGGCCACAGCAGCCGGTTGGCGGCATGTTCGGAGGTGGTGATACGAATTGTGCCCGCGGGCCGATCTCGGAACTGACCAAGCTGTTCGATTTCACCTGCGATACTGTCAAGGGCAGGCGCAAGGGTCCGCAGGAGGCGTTCTCCCGCTTCTGTTGGGGACACACGCCGCGTCGTGCGGGTCAGAAGCCTGACGCCAAGCCGCGTTTCCAGCCGACGGATCGTATAACTCAGGGTGGATTGAGAGGTCCCCAGCCGCGCTGCAGCCCTGGTGAAGCTCTGCTCTTCCGCCACGATGAGAAAGGCGTTGAGATCGACCAGTTCTTCGCGCCGCATTCATGAACTCCCAATATAGCTTCAATCGAGCAGTAGCCAATTATTCGGCACAAAGATACATGCTTGTATTTCGAAGGGAGAAGCCCCCTCCCCTATCAGCAGTCAAGCCTCAGAAAAGGTACCCTTCCATGACTGGAAAATCCACGATCGGACAGCGCTACTACGGTGACATTGCCCCCGGCCTTGCGGATTATACGGACAGGGTCCTGTTCGATGATGTCTGGGAACGGCCAGGCCTCTCGCTGCGTGATAAAAGCCTCATCACCGTCTCAGCGCTTGTGTCGATGTACCGGCTGGACGCTTTGGAAGCCCATTTGAAGATCGCGCTGGACCATGGTGTGACCCGCGAGGAACTCAGCAGCACGATCACGCATCTGGCCTTCTATGCAGGCTGGCCATCTGCTTCGAGTTCCATAGCCCGGCTCCGCAAGGTACTTGAAAACCTGCCCTCGTGAAACTCTTGCGCTCGCCAAACAAGTATTGCGTCACATATGCCCGTCCGGATTACGGCTGGTGGTTCCGTTCCACCTCGTAGCGTGCCCAAATGATCCCGTCTTCAAGCGTTTCTGATGCTGTCAGGCGCAAAGACTGGCCGATAGCGGGCTCTTCATCTTTTTCGCCTTCATATTCGAAGACACATGTCCCACCCGACAATCCATCGATGCCGGGATAGATCATCAGGCTGATATCATCAATAAGGCCAGCCTTGAGAAAAGCTCCATTGATCCTTCCCCCTCCTTCTACCAGCAGGGTTTCTACGCCGAAGTCGCCCCTGAGGCTGTTCATTGCATGCCCCAGATCTTTTCCCTCTCCCCCAGCAAAGAGATAGGAAATGCCTGTCGCTTGAAGCTCGTAGAGATAGGTATCCGCCACCTGTTCGGAAAGGATCGTGATAATCGGGTCACCGTCAGCGTTGTCACTTTCGTAGCGCAGCTTTCCTTTTGGATCGACCACAACGGCCAGACGTCCGGTTCTGCGTTTTGCCGCTTCAGAGACATGGGCGCGACGGGGCAATTCCCTGCGCCCTGAGGCATCTGGTTCTCCTGCATGGACAAAATATTGTTGCATGGTCTGACGGCCGACAAGCCAGGCATCCGCTTTGAATGTCTTCTCGATGTCATAGTAGCGATTGACGAGATCATCGCGTGCTTTGCCATCAACAGGCTGTGTCCAACGATCGGTCAGGATCCGTCCGTCAATGGAACTGATCATATGACAAATAATATGCGGGCGCATGACTGTTATCCTTGGTTTCAGGTTGCAGAATGTTTGAGCGTTAACGCGGAGGCAAAGCTGGCCATACCGCACAGCGCCATAATGAGGCCCATGGGCCAGGGCGTTCCATCGGCGAACAGTCCCACAAGGGCTGAGCTGAAAACGCCGCTCCCGTATTGAGTAGCGCCTACAAGAGCCGAGACAGCGCCTGCCTGCCGTGGGAAATCGGACATTGCGCCTACAATTGCGTTGGCCACAATAAATCCAGCCATCGCGGCAAAGACCAGCAGGGACAGGACCAGCCCCCAAAGACCGCCGCAGCCAGTCCAAGCCAGACAGCCGGCGAGCAGGCTAGACAGTGCCGTAACGGCTGTCCCCCACAGCAAAGTCCGGTCACTGCCAAAACGCGCAACAACCCGACCATTCAGGAGATTGGTCGCCATGATACCCAGAATACCCGCGCCAAAGAGAAGCCCGTAAAGTCCGGAAGGAACGTGATAGTAAGTGATATAGGCGAAGGGGGTTCCGGCAATGTAAGCGAACATGCCAGCATAGAAAAACCCCCCGGCCCCCATATATCCAAGAAGCCGCCTATGACGGAGCAGATCACCATAACGGAATATGGCTCTCCCAAGCGGTTCAGAATTCCGTTGCGTTTCAGGAAGAGTTTCCGGCAGCGTGAACAGCGCAGCGAGCGTTAGCAGACCTATCATACCCAGGAACCCGAAGATGGCGCGCCAGCCTGCCAAAGCAAGGATCTGGGCTCCAACAATGGGGCCAAGCAATGGCGCAATCGCCATCACAGTCATCAGAACCGAAAGCATCCGGGCTGCCTGCGGCCCTTCATACAGATCACGGACCATGGCACGCGCGAGCACCACGCTCGCACAGGCCCCTGCTGCCTGGAGCATGCGCCAGATGATCAGGCTTTCTCCGCTTCCCGCCAAGGCACATCCAACTGAACCGATGACGAACAGAACCAGGCCAATCGCAACAGGCAACCTGCGCCCATATCGATCACTGAGGGGCCCCCAGAATAACTGTCCAATACTGAAGCCCATCAGATAACCCGAAACAGTCAGATCAATCGTTCCAACTGTCGTTCCCAGAGCACGGACCATTGTCGGCATGGCGGGCAAATAGAGGTCTGTCGAAATCGACGCAAATCCCATCAATACACTCAGGATTGCAAGAACATGCCAACCCTGATCTGCCTCCTTTGCCCGTAGCAAAGGATCATGATTGACGCTTTCTGCACTCTCGATAGCATCACCGGGAAAAACATCATCGTTGTTTTCCGTCATGATGACGTTATCATTTCAAGGAATGACAATAACAGATCCCTGTAGTTGAATTCCCAAACTGGACACATATTGCCTTCCTGCCTGACTATCAAAATACCTCCGGAAACACGCCGCGTAGTCTCGTTATTTTAAATGAGATTACGACCCACGATTAGGAGGGAAAACTGGCATACAATTATATCTGCATCTCATTAATTGAACGGATTTATTTAACAAAAATACGAGAAACCATCCCTGCACATGCTCTGAAACGAGCCTGAAAAATGCGTGATGCTAATGCTTCTAGTCTACGGCAGAAGAATTTATGAATTTGGAGCATAACGTTATTCGACGAACAGACAGTAACGGGTGACTTCAGAATAGTATAAAATAAGACTTCGTATGCTGAATACAATTCTATCGCATCTAAATACAGGAAATACCGAGAGGGATCATTCATGGATAAAGTGCTTGTTGTCATCGGCTCCGGTTCTATCGGCCAGGCGATTGCCAGACGTGTCGGGGTCGGAAAACATATCCTTCTGGCCGATCTGCGTATGGAAAATGCTCAAGCGGCTGCAGAGGTGATGTTCAATGCAGGCTTCACGGTCAGTACGACACAGGTCGATGTGTCCTCCCGGATTTCTGTCGAAGCGCTCGCTCAAAAAGCAAGCGAACTGGGTGACATTACAGGTGTTGTCCACGCGGCGGGTGTCTCACCCTCACAAGCCTCCCCGGCTACAATTCTAGCCGTTGATCTTTATGGGACCGCACTCGTACTCGAAACGTTTGGCAACGTCATCGCAGCGGGAGGTTCAGCCGTTGTCATTGCGTCCCAGTCCGGGCATCGGCTGGGAGCATTGACGGAGGAACAAAACGCGGCGCTTGCAATCACCCCTGTCGAGGATCTCCTGGCTCTTCCGATGCTCCAACCCAAAGAGATCAAGGATTCTCTGCACGCTTACCAGATTTCCAAACGGGGGAATGCACTCAGGGTCACAGCAGAAGCTGTACGCTGGGGAAAGCGCGGCGCGCGGCTTAATACGATCAGTCCTGGAATTATCATTACCCCGCTCGCACGAGACGAACTGTCAGGAGCGCGCGGCGACGGTTACCGTCGCATGATCGACCTCTGCCCGACTGGCCGCGCCGGCACTCCAGACGAGGTTGGGGCAGTTGCTGCACTCCTCATGGGTGAAGACGGTACCTTCATAACCGGTAGTGACTTCCTTATGGATGGCGGCGTTACCGCGGCCTATTGGTACGGCGACCTCAAGCCCCGTTGAAAATCGTGCCGCTCAGGAAGACATCGCCGGAATCCTTGAGGGATTATTGCAATTTTACTATGTTAGGGATCCGGCATATTCCAAAGATGAGGTTGCTGCGGACAACCAGTTCTGGCCAAATCTTCCATACCCTCACCTCTCATCAACGACGATATCGTAATTCCTTTACAAGCATTCTGAACGCCGAAGGCAGCTGATGCCGATCCGGATAGTAAAGGTGATATCCCGAAAAGAGCGGGCACCAGTCCTCCAGAACGCGGACCAGTTTCCCCTCTTTGATTAATACTGCCACCTGATCCTCCATGACATAGGCAAGACCGATGCCATCCACCGCCGCAGCCAGAACCATGGAGATATCATCAAGGATCAGAGGGCCCTCAACCCGAACATTGAGGTCCCGACCCGCCTTACTGAATTCCCACATGTAAAGCCCTCCCTTGGTAGGAAGGCGAATGTTGATACAGCGATGTTTCGTCAGGTCGTGAGGTGTCTGGGGAACCCCATGTTGAGCAAGATACGCTGGTGCCGCAACGGCTGCCATTCGCAGGTCCGGACCGATACGCACAGCAATCATGTCCCGAGCCACCTGCTCGCCGAGACGCACTCCCGCGTCAAACTGATCCGCAACGATATCTGTAAGGTGTGAATCCACAGACAGTTCGACCCTGACATCCGGGTAATTCTGGAGTAACCGCCTGATCGACGGCCACAGAATTGTCTCCGCAGCATGGCGGCTTGTCGTAATACGGACAGTTCCAGATGGTCGTTCCGTGAGGGCATTCAGCGCCATAAGGCGCGCATCAATATCATTAAAAGCTAGGCGCAGCGTCGCCCTCAATTGCTCACCTGCCTCCGTGGGCGCGACCTTGCGCGTGTTCCGGGTAAGAAGTTTCAGGCCAATCCGTGCTTCCAGACGACGCACGATCTGACTGATGGCCGACTGTGATGTGCCCAAGCGTGCCGCCGCCCGCGTAAAGCTGCACTCCTCTGCAACTGCGAGAAAAACGGCCAGATCACCCAGTTCTTCCCGCCGCATTCATAATCTCCTGATATAACCTTATGTCCAATTCAGCATATAATCACTAGGTCTCAAACACGCTAGAAATATAGAAATAGGAAATCCCGGGAGGCAGGTTGACTGTTCCCAAAGGGAAAGACCCAGCTTTCAAGCAGAGGTAAAATGACCAAAATCCTCATCCTCGGAGCTTATGGGCAAATTGCTCGTGTCGCCACGCGCCTTCTACTTGAAACGACGGATGCGGAACTGACACTTTATCTCCGCAACGCCCCACGACTGGCATCACTGCACGGAAATGACAGAGTTAAAATAATTGAAGGTGACGTCCTTGATGAGCCCGTGCTTGAGGCGGCCATGCAGGGCCAGGATGTGGTCTATGCCAACTTGTCCGGCGACATGGAGAAGCAGGCCAGGACAATTGTCCGCGCGATGGACAAAGCAGGAATTCGTCGACTGATTTTCATCAGTTCAATGGGAATTTACGACGAAGTGCCAGGGGAACATTACGGTAGCATTCTGGAGCCTTATCGGCGTTCCGCCGCCGTGATCGAAGCATCAGACCTTGATTACACCATCATCCGGCCAGCATGGCTGAGCGATACGGATGAGATTTCTTATGGAACGACCATTAAGGAAGAAGAATTCGCCAATCCCCATGCTTATGTCTCGCGCAAAAGCGTGGCGGATCTGATCGTCAAACTGATCATGACAAAAGAACAGCATGTGCGTGAAAGTCTCGGTGTTAATGCGAGATGATGGACGATCAAGCGTAATGGGTTGTGTACACCCAAGACCTTCTCTGGAATTTCCGTGTTTAACCGTCTGATACCGCATCTTTTATAGGGGTAAATATCAGAGCAATGGAGAATAAATCATCATGAAATATGTAAAGCTGGGAAATACTGGCGTTGACGTCTCGAAGATATGTCTCGGGATGATGAGCTTCGGCAAACCGGGAAAAGAACATGGCCTCTTCCCATGGGCAAAAGATTTCAACGAGGCGAAGCCCATTTTTCAGGCAGCGATCGAGGCAGGGATCAACTACTTTGATACGGCAAACATCTACCAGATGGGTACCAGCGAAGAAGTGACGGGTAAACTCATCCGCGAATTTGCCCTGGACCGGGACGATATCGTCGTGGCAACCAAGGTACGGATGGAGATGCGCCCCGGAAAGCCGAATGGAAGCGGCCTGTCTCGTAAGGAAATTCTTAGTGAAATCGACAAGAGCCTGAAGCGTCTTGGTCTGGACTATGTCGACCTATATACGATCCACCGGACCGATCCTTTGACGCCAATGGAAGAAACCATGGAAGCGCTGCATGATGTCGTGAAGAGTGGCAAGGTCCGTTATATTGGTGCGTCGAGCATGTTCGCATGGCAATTCGAACGCATGCAAAATATTGCCGAAAAACATAGCTGGACCAAATTCGTCGCCATGCAGAACCAGTATAACCTGCTTTATCGCGAAGAAGAGCGGGAAATGATTCCTCTCTGCGAGGACAGAAAGATTGCCATCACCCCCTGGAGCCCACTCGCGGGCGGCCGTCTGTCGCATCCATGGGGCACCGTAACAGGGCGGGTAAAGATCGACGAAGTGTCAAAATGGGTCTGGGACAGTACGAATGATCTCGACAAGGTTGTCGTCGACAATCTGGAGACAATGGCACAGGCCCGTGGCATTTCGATGGGACAAATGGCTCTGGCCTGGTTGCTGAGCAAGCCCTCTGTCACTGCTCCGATTGTCGGAACCACGACCGTGAAGCATGTGAAGGAAGCAGTTTCCGCGCTTGATATTGTGCTGTCCGTCGAGGAAATCGAAGCTCTTGAGACCCCTTATGTCACCCATCCCGTGCTGGGGATGATGTAACTGGGTCGTTGCGGACTAGAACCTGTGTTCAGGCGACTGAACACATACGTGAGAGCGGGACACAGTTGAGGAGGACATGAGCAATCGTGGCAGGACTTTGTGAACTGGTAGCGAGAACTGGCTCTCAAGTAATGCTCGAAGAATTCTGCTCATGTCTTTCGGGTTTCGGCGATGTGGGTTCTACGAACTATTAAGGACCGGTGACGTTGCCTCTTGTCGCTTGGTAGTGTTTCGTACAGACTTTGGGCATTAGCATCGATCTCTAGCGCTTTCTCATGAACAGCGTACAAGCCTTGATCTGTGCAGAAACTGGATGGCACTTCAGGAACAAGACGAAAGCAATTCAAGGACAGTCGATCCTATCCATCAAATGAATTCTGAAGGCGAAAGTTGTGTTGCCCCTACTGGCAAAAGCCGATCAGAAGGTGTTCGAGGCGCGACTGTGATGTATCTGTGCCAGACAGCTTTCGTCCAATTGCGTGAAAATATCATATCCTTGGGAATAAGCAGCTAGACTACTTGCCCTCTTCTCTTGGACGCCTTCACTAACGTAAGGCGTCCAAGAGAAGACCGAACGCTGGAGAGCGTTGACGACGGCTTGGGTAGTACAGGTAATAACCATCGAATGGATCGCACCATTCTTCCAGAATTCGTACCAACACTCCGGAAGCCAGATGATCTTTAACATGATCCTCCAACATGAAAGCGATGCCGTGGCCGGCAACCGCAGCCTCTACAATCAGGTTGATATCGTTGAATACAAGTTGACCCTTCGCCTTGAACTTAATCTCCTTGCCGTCACGCTCAAACTCCCATGCATATAATCCACCAGAGGTCGGGAGGCGCAGATTGATGCAGTTATGCCGCGCAAGGTCATAGGGTGTTGTCGGAATGGTTTTGCCGGTTAGGTATGAAGGCGAGGCCACAGCAGCCATCCGCAGGCGCGGGCTGATCGACATTGCAATCATGTCCTGCTCAAGTCTTTCCCCAAGCCTGATTCCAGCGTCATATCGTTCAGCTACAATATCGACGAGACCGCTTTCAACGTTGATTTCCACATTGATGTCAGGATTTTCAGCGGTGAGGCGATCAATAGCTGGCCAAAGCACCATGTGCGCTGCATGAGAACTCGCTGTGATCCGAACGTTGCCAGCCGGACGCTCTCGCAACTCGGTCAGTGCAGCAAGCTTCTGGTCAATATCCTCAAGGGCAGGCCGGAGTGTTTCTATAAGACGCTCACCAGCCAGTGTTGGTGCGACACTCCTGGTCGTGCGTGTAAGGAGCCGCAGGCCAAGTCTTGCTTCGAGCCGTCGTAAAGAGTGGCTGAGCGCAGATTGTGAAATGCCCAGCTTTCCTGCGGCCTTGGTGAAGCTGCCTTCATCAGCAACCGCCATGAACATGGTCAGACTTCCAAGTTCTTCACGTCGCATCCTGCTCAGGCCTTTCCGTAAGTTTCATGACTACAAGTCATAGGCCCAAGGAATTTATAGTGTCTAATAGTTTGAGATACCCAAGCGTAAAGTACCGTTATCCAGAGCCTTGGCAGCCGCCCAGGAATCAACATGTGGGATCAAGAATCATGCAGAAACGTCTATTAGGCCGGAGCGGTCTTGAAGTATCAGCACTTGGGTTCGGCTGCATGGGCCTGAGCTACGGTTATGGCCCTGCCACTGATCGCAAGGATGCTGTCGCCCTGATCCGCGCAGCTTATGATCGTGGGGTCACTTTTTTCGATACTGCCGAGGCCTATGGACCCGGCAGTAATGAAGAAGTCGTTGGTGAGGCGCTTGAACCGGTTCGGGATCAGGTCGTGATTGCCACCAAGTTTGGTTTTGTAAACGGCGTGCCAGCACAGGGGCTGGATAGTCGGCCGGAGCGTATTCGACAGGTTACGGATGAGGCCCTGAAGCGCCTGCGGACTGACAGGATTGATCTCTTTTACCAGCATCGCGTCGATCCAAACGTGCCGGTCGAAGAGGTTGCCGGAACGGTGAAAGATCTTATCGCAGCGGGGAAGGTCAAGCATTTTGGCATGTCTGAAGCCGGGACGGATTCAATCCGCCGTGCACATGCTGTACAGCCGGTTGCAGCTCTCCAGAGTGAATATTCAATGTTCTGGCGCGAACCTGAACTGGAAATCCTGCCGCTCCTTGAAGAACTGGGTATCGGCTTCGTGCCATTTGCGCCGCTTGGCAAAGGGTTTCTGACTGGAAAACTCAACTCAAAAGTCGTGTTCGCCAAAGATGATTTCCGAAGCTCTGTTCCCCGGTTTCAGGCTGATGCACTGGCCGCGAACCAAGCCCTTGTTGATCTTGTTAAAGCCATTGCATCTGAAAAATCCTGCACGCCTGCGCAGATCGCGTTGGCGTGGCTTCTGGCCCAGAAGCCGTGGATTGTTCCAATTCCCGGTACGACGAAACTTGATCGTCTCGAAGAAAATCTGGGAGGGGCTGATGTCAGTCTGACGGTTGATGATCTGACTCGCATTGAACAGGCGCTCAACGGGATCACCCTGCAAGGGGACCGTTATCCTGCCTCATATCAGAACCTGATCAATCGCTAAGCCACAGTCTCGGAGAGAATAATCATGACACTCACCTCGCCTGCAGTCATGCTGAACAATGGCGTTCAGATGCCGTCTCTTGGCTTTGGTGTGTTCCAGGTCCCTGATCCTGTCGAGTGTGAACGAAGTGTTCGGGACGCTATTGATGTCGGCTACCGGCTTCTGGACACAGCAACGTCCTATGGCAACGAGGAAGCAGTTGGACATGCGATCCGAAACCACGGGATTGACCGCAGCGATTTATTCGTCACTACCAAACTCTGGATTGAAGATGCGAGTTATGAGGGCGCCAAGGCTGCTTTTGAGCGCTCGTTAAACAAACTCCAGACAGACTATCTCGATCTCTGGTTGATCCATCAACCCTACGGGGACGTCTATGGCGCATGGCGCGCAATGGAAGAACTGTATCGTGCGGGCCGTATCCGGGCGATCGGCGTCAGCAACTTCTATCCTGACCGACTGGTGGATTTCGTGCTGCACAACGAAATCACACCAGCGATCAATCAGATTGAGCTCCATCCTTTTCATCAGCAGGACGATGCGCTGAAAATCCTGAAGCAATACGATGTTCAGGCGGAAGCCTGGGGACCGTTTGCAGAGGGACGAAACGGGCTGTTCTCGAATGATCTGCTTCAGTCAATTGCGCAGAAGCATGGCAAAACCATCGCTCAGGTTGTGCTGCGTTGGTTGAACCAGCGCGGGATTATCGCGATCCCCAAGTCAGTCCGTAAAGAGCGTATGGCCGAAAACTTCGCTATTTTCGACTTTACGTTGGACGATGCTGATGTTGATGCAATTGCTACGCTTGACCAGAAAGCCAGTAGTTTCTTCGATCACCGCGATCCGGAGAAAGTAAAATGGCTTGGCAAAAGAAAATTAGGGTGAGAAATATTTTCGAAAAAGTATCATTTTGAAGTCGAACTGATTCGATATTTTTTGGTCTATGCGACCTGACGGAAGGCCGGCAATTCCTGTCGGGTCCTAAATACTCCACTGCTTACTTTACAGAACGCGAAATAAGATTGAAATTCTGAACTTTCAGATCATCTTCATGAGGGCGGGCTGATGAGATTGCGCGCTCTCTTCCAGACCCTTATCAGATCAGTCGTATTCTCAGCCGCCGTGAAGCAGTCAGCAGTTCGGCGATGGAAGGAACCCATAGCACGCTGGATGAACTTCTTATCGCTGACGAAGATGACGATCAGGCAGGGCACGCGGTTCGACAGGTTCGGGATTACGCGCTGGCTCTGGAGCGGTTTGAGCCATCGGCTCTCATTAAGGGCCGTCAAATCTTTCGGGTCGATCTGATCCAGAACCTGCATCGTAGTGTACTCGGCCATGATGCGTCTTACCGAGATACTCCGGGAGACTTCCGGCAGGAGGTCGTATGGATCGACGGCAATGGGCACATTGCTTATTCCGTCTATAATCCTCCACCACCGGCTGCAGTCCCTCATTTTCTGGAAGAGACCCTGGACTACATGCGGGAAGACGGGATGCAGATGATGACCCAGTCCTTGATTACCCGAATGGCGTTAGCCCATACTCATTTCGAGGCTGCTCATCCGTTCCGAGACGGGAATGGTCGCGTGGGTCGGCTCCTGCTACCCTTGATGATGGCAGCTGAGAAACAAGTTCCGCTCTATCTCTCACCGTATATAGAGCTCCACAAACAGGCTTATTATGCAGTTCTCAAACAAGCACAGCAGAAACTAAACAGGCTTTCTCTGATCGGCTTTGTATCGAATGCCATTGTTCAAACGGTTCAGGAGTTACGCATCACCCGTGAAGCTCTCAGAACCCTGAATGCTGCATGGTTGATCCGTCGTTCATTCCGAAAGGGATCAGCAGCGCTACGAGCGCTTGATATCCTTAGGGATTATCCGGTTCTGACGGCTCCACGGCTGGGAACTTTGCTGTCGATTACGCCACCCGCTGCTCACACGGCGATTGGCCAGCTTTGCCAGGCTGGTATCCTAAGAGAACGAACTGGCTATGCACGCAATAGGATTTACGTTGCAGATGAAGTGCTTGACATTTTGAACTGACCCTTTGCGGAAGATCCTATCGTTCTAGGCGCAGGTACCCAAGTCTAATGCCCTTGCTTTGATCGTGGTCGGCGAGCGAACAGGGAAACTTAAAATTTTGTCTTTCGAGCCATAAAAACTATGTCGTATTATTTCTTATGCCAACTGGATCATTCTTCTCCGGCGAGGTTACTCTACACCCACGTCAGATAATACTCTAATATTGACAGAAGCATGACAATAAACGAAGTTCCGCGAACGGCTGATCCGCTCCAACTCTTCACGCTCGCTTTCACTGACGCAAAGGATCCGTTCCTGCGGCCGACCAATACCCGCCATATCCGTTCTCCCTGAAGAGAACGAAGCTTCCGTCCATTTCCGGATTATGTAAATCTATTTGCGGGACAGGACACTAGTCATTACACTCTCGAGAAAAAAAACTACACCACCCAAGTCAGTGACTAAATATACTGATACATGTTAAATCCTAAAATAAAGCTACATGACTCTTAAAACCGATTAGTGCTTGATTTTTAGTTGTTTCTACCCACCTGGATGGATGTAATACTGAAAATCAGGAGAAAATGTTACGCCGCGCATAACATAAATCTGATAGATCGCCTCCAAATTGTAAGTTGATGTCTGAGGAAAAAACACTCCATTCGGGATTGGAAGATTTTGCAGCGCAAAAAGTCTCTCTGAGCGCGTCAAATCATCGGAGATCTGTGAATAGGCAAAATCAACGCCGATTACGTCATGGGTCGTGATTTCCAGAAACCACGATCAAAGATACCGAAGGAATATTGTGCAGAGCGCGTCTGCGTCTGGGGCTTGTTGAAATAGGCAACACCCAGCAGGCTAATTCCCGCATCCGCTGCACCATCAGGATAGTGATAAACCATCTGGTCCAGCAGGGCCCATGCAGCCCATGCTCCATGAACCTCGCGGGCGGGTAGGCCGGTCAACGCGAAAGCATTACCGTTGCCATCATAATAGTTATCCCGATGGTCCGCTGTATCGTAGGCAAAACCGACTTTATAGTGCCCGGGTAATGTATGCCCCCTGCCCCATCGCGGGGCCCACGTGAACTCTACCGGCATGGCTTCACCGTCAATATTAGCCCCATTGAACTTGAAGCCGGTACGCATCTGGGTATTGGTATAGATACTGCCAGTTTCTGTAAAATACACACCAAACTGAAAAATGGTTGTAGCTGACGGGCGAATGCGGAAACGCAGAGCCCAGTTGGCATCAGGGTAGGAAGCGTGGGCCGTGTTGTCTCCCGCAGCCTTTGGATTGCCGCAGAAGGAATTGTTCATGAAGTTGCAGTAAAACGGATTGGCAGAGAAATCACTCAGGAATGACATACGACCCGCTGCTATATCCAGGCGATCCTTGAACAGCGTTTCGTCAGCATAGGCATAGACAAGGTGAACAAAGACATTCCCGCCTGAGCCATAAATCTCCTGGCTGGGTGTAAGAAGCATATCCCCAAACATGGGGCTCACGGGAATACCGTAGCGACCGACGACCACAGCGTGCGTCGACAAGCCAGTGAACCCAGCCAGCCGACCCCAGTCGATAACGTTCTCCATCGAATATTGACCTGTATTGCTTGCTCCCTTGCTCAGACCAAGTCCCGAGGTGGGACTGTTAATCATACCAGACATCTCGTTGACATTATCCAGAACAAGGCTGATTCCATGCTCTCTGAGCCGAGAAATCAGACCAACCGGATCAACGAAAATCGTTTCAGGCTGCGGCAAAACATCTGTTTGCTTTGGAGCCTGTTCCAACGGCGCCTGGGACATGAGGGAGGGTTGAAGCCCCGTCGCAGTGTCCCCTCCTGTGCCAGACGACGTAACCGACTGAGCTCGTGCAGTACTCAAATAGAAATCAGCGCAGGCCACAATTCCAGAGATGAGGAACAATATCTTAAATCTATGGGAGTGAATAAAGGATGGAATCGTACATCTCCATAGATTAAGATTCTCAAGTCAGATACCTGCTGAAGAGCAAATAGACCCTGAGTACTCAGCAGGTACCTGATAATCATTATGAATAAGCTACGGTTAATTTTTTTCTTTAGCAGTGCGGAGATCACTTAAGGTCAGTAGCCAGATCAGGAAGCCTCCGAGTGCAAGGGCACTTCCCACCCACCCCACAGACGTCAGTCCAAAGCCATATGCAATTGCCAGGCCGCCTAACCAGGGACCAACGGCATTGGAAAGATTGAAGGCACTCTGATTCAGTGCGGCTGCCATGGCTTCAGCGCCGACTGCAACTTCAAGCAACCGCGATTGGATGACGGTGCCCAAGCCGCCGCCACACCCAATCATGAACACAACAGGCATCAGTTCCCAGATATTGTGGGCCGAGCCCGCAAATCCTGCGAGAGCAGCCGCATTGACCATCAAAATTCCACCCATTGTAAGCATCATTTTGCGGTCTGCGGCCCAGGCACACGCGACAGTCCCTGTCGTCATTCCCGCACCAAAAACTGTCAACATGACAGCAATCATCATGGAAGATGCATGCAGGTTTTCCTGCAAAATGGCAGTGAGATACGTATAAACACAGAAAATCCCGCCAAAACCGACTGCACTGATCCCAAGGGTCAGCCAGACCTGACGGTTTTTGAGGCCTCGCAACTGACCCATGGCACTTGCATGTGGACGGGAAGGGTCGTTTGGCACAACGAGAGCAACAAGCAACGTGGTGATCAGTGCCAGAGCCGCGATCATACCGAAGGACCACCGCCATCCTATCGAATGTCCTAGGATACTAGCGAGTGGAACCCCAGCAACCGTGGCGAAGGTCAGACCAAGCACCACACGTGACACAGCTTGTGTGCGTCGGTTCGGAGGAACAAGGGATGATGCAATGATACCGGCAATTCCAAAATATGCTCCATGGGGCAGACCGCTGATAAAACGACAGATCAAGAGGAAGCTATAGGAGGGAACAAAAGCCGTTACGCCATTGCCCAGCATGTAAAGAATTGTGAGAGCAAGAAGCGTCTTTTTGTGACTCAGCCACGCGCTCAGGATGGCAATGAGGGGAGCACCAACACCTACGCCAATTGCATATGCAACGATTGCGTGCCCGGCCTGGGGCACTGTTACTTGAAGGTCCTTCGCTATGAGGGGAACAAGGCTCATTGCCGTGAATTCAGCGGTTCCGATCGCAAAAGCCCCGAGTGCAAGTGCAAAAAAAATGAGGGACGTCCGAGAAGATGTTGTCGTCATCGGTGCTGAATTCTGGGGAAAAACTGCAGTGGTCATGCGATCTCTGGAGCGAGGGAGGTTTTCTAAAGAAGAATAGCGCGATAACTCGGTAGATGGCTCGAAGCAACGCGACACACCAGATGGTTCGGGGCAGTCAATTCAGTTTCGTTACGTTTTAATATCGTTATTTTAACAAGGTTCACCAAAGTGCAAGCTTCAACATGCATAAATCTGCAGGAAATCCGCTAGATGAGTCTGAAATTCTGTGCGCAAGAAAGTATTATAAAAATAAAATGGTCGCGCTATATCGACGAAGAGAAAACACGTAATAAACATCTGTTGGGCACGTCCATAAGGAACTCCCATTACACAAGGTACGAATCTTGGAAGGTTGGAAACGCAGATTTTGCACAGATCATCACGACTTTGATCTAAAAACCCAGATCCTGTGTAGCTTTTAGATGATCCTTCGTTGAGTACAGTTTGATGCCCCGTAGAAAGCTCTCAAGAACGTCGCAGTCCGAACCTGTCTATGAGGTCATTACGGCTGCTCCAGCCCAGAGTTTTGCTTTGACGCGGCATGATTATCCCGCCGACTGTGCCAAATGGAATTATCATCCGGAATACGAACTGCACCTTATTACGGCGAGTAGTGGGCGATATGTCATCGGCGACTGCCTCGGCACGTTTCATGCCCGAAGCCTGTTCTTGATTGGCCCCGACTTACCACACAACTGGTTCAGCAACGTCGACCAGGCCGAGACAGTAAGTGGACGTGATTTGATCGTCCAGGTCCAGCCATTATGGCTTCAGAGCTTGGTTCAGTTGTGTCCTGAATTTGAAGAGATCACGCGCCTCCTCGATGACGCAGCGAACGGGATTGAATTCCACGGGCCATCGCTGGATATTCTGTGTCACCAGATGGAAGAACTGGAAATTGCGGATCCGGCAGAAAGGGTGGCCAAATTCATTTCATTACTTATCAATTTGGCCAGGGCGTCGAGGCATGTTCTGTGCCGATCTTGGAATTCCCAGTCCTCAAAAACATCAGGCTCTCGTGCGATCAACCAAGTCGTGCAGTTCCTCCTCTCTACTGATTTGAGAACTGTCAAACAGGCGGAGATCGCCCGTCATATTAAGATGACTCCTTCCGCCTTTTCACGCCTGTTTCAGCAGGCCACAGGCGATACGTTTACTAATTTTGTGCGCCGCTTGCGAATCAGCCGCGCCTGTAACCTTCTGATGACCACAGAAGATCCTATTTCGAGCGTGAGCGTTGATGCTGGTTTTAGCAATCTGTCAAACTTCAATCGGGCTTTTCTCGATGAAAAGGGAATTACCCCGAGAAAATATCGTTTAAAATCGAAGAATCTATTAGGTAAAAACCATATATGAATTGGATATAAGTTCATATATATTATAAAATTTCTAAGGAAATATAATATATTCTGGCATGAAAAATGTAGTGTGAAATTGTTGAAAATTTTTAGATCACCCCTCGGATTATCTATTTCTAAATTGTACTATAAAACTTGGACAGATCCTAAACACATACCCCTGCAAGAACAAGTCGCAAGGGGCGCAGACCTCCCACCCAATAAGACAGTTCATGCGGGCCCGTTACATCCCACAGCGCCATATCCGCCCGCATCCCTTGCCGCAGCATACCCACCTGCTGCCCCAGCCCCAGAGCCCGCGCGCCCACGGACGTCACCGCCCGGAAGCTCTCTTCGGGCGTCAGACGAAACAGCGTGCACCCCATGTTCATGACGGCCGTCAGCCCCAGAACAGGGGACGTCCCCGGATTGCAGTCTGTCGCAAGTCCGATACCCACGCCATGCTCACGCAGCAATGCGACAGGCGGGAGCTGCTTTTCGCGGATGAAATAGAATGCGCCCGGAAGCAGCATCGCAACCGTCCCATGACGCGCCATGCTCATGACGGCCTGCTCATCCGCATATTCCAGATGATCCGCAGACAGGCCGTGATACCGCGCGGCCAGAACCGTCCCCCCGCCCAGCGAAAGCTGCTCAGCATGAATGCGGACGGGCAGTCCGAGCTTCTGGGCCGCCTCGAACAGGATTTCCGTCTGGGCGGGTGAAAAGGCGATCGTCTCGCAGAACGCATCCACGCTATCAACCAGCTTTTCTTCATGAAGGACCGGCAGAACCTCTTCGACCAGGAACGTCACATACGCGTCCGCACGGCCCTGATATTCGGGCGGCACCGCATGCGCGCCCAGAAACGTCTTGTGAACATGGACCGGCAACTGCTCGCCGATCGCCCGCGCCACCCGCAACTGTTTGAGTTCGTCCGCAAGGGTCAGACCATAACCTGACTTCACTTCCAGAGTCGTGGTCCCTTCCCGGATCATCGTGCGCACCCGCTTAAGGGAGGCCTCCAAAAGCTCCTGCTCCGACGCCGCGCGCGTCGCCGCGACCGTTGAGAGAATGCCGCCGCCCTTGCGTGCAATCTCCTCATAGGACGCCCCATTCAGCCTTTCCGCGAACTCACGACTGCGATCGCCCGCAAACACGACATGCGTATGCGCGTCGATCAGCCCCGGCGTCAGCCAGCCGCCACGCCCGTCCTCGATCCGGATGGCCAGATTTTCCGGCACATCCGGCAGATCCGCCTGCGCGCCAATCCAGCAGATCGCCCCGTCGCGCACGCCCACGGCACCATTGCGGATACATCCATACCCATCCCCGGCCGTGACGAGAGCCTCATCACCCGTCGCAAGATGGACATTGAGCCAAAGGACGTCCCACATGGTTCTTCTCCGAATTGTTCCGGTTACGGTGATATATGTATATACATATCAGTCAATCCCATTATGATCCTGCCCGGAAAACGGAACCCGCTTGCCCAAAGCGCCTTCCCCTCGTGCAACCTGGAATTTCGTGATGACCGAAGTGTTTGCAAAACAGGCCCTCCTGCCACAGGGGTGGCGCCGCAACGTCCAGATCACCATCGCCGCTGACGGGACGTTCGCCTCCCTCACCCCCGACAGCACACCCGGCCCGGATATGCAGCTTCTGGACATGGTGGTGCCCCCGCAGATCAGCCTGCATTCCCACGCCTTCCAGCGCGCCATGGCAGGACTGGCGGAACGTCGGCAGAACCCGGACGACACCTTCTGGACGTGGCGCACGCGCATGTACCAGCTCGCGCATCGCATCTCCCCGGAGCAGATGCAGGACGTGGCCGCCTTCCTGTATATGCAGATGCTCAAGGCCGGCTACGCGCAGGTCGCCGAATTCCATTACCTGCACAACGCCGTCGACGGACGCCCCTATGCGTCCCCGGCCGAAATGTCCTCACGCCTCGCCGCAGCCGCCACCGATGCAGGCATCGGCATCACGCTCCTCCCCACCCTCTACGCCCGTGGCGGGTTTGACGGCAGCCCGCTGAACGACGCCCAGAAACGCTTCGCCAGCACCCCGGACACGATCGCCCGCATCCTGTCCGACCTCCAGTCCGACTGGCACGGTTCGCCACTGGTGACAGCCGGGATAGGCCTGCACTCCCTCCGCGCCTTGGATATCCACACCCTCGGCGACCTGCTCCACGCAGCAGGCCCCGCCGCCCCGATCCATATTCACATTGCCGAACAGCAGCGCGAGGTGGAGACCTGCCTCTCCGTCACGGGACGGCGCCCCGTAGAGCATCTGATGGGCCATCTGCCCGTCGATGCCCGCTGGTGCCTCGTCCACGCCACCCATCTCTCGGCCGGGGAAGTCACCGCCATCGCCCGCTCCGAGGCGGTGGCCGGTCTCTGCCCGATCACGGAAGCCAATCTGGGAGACGGCATTTTCCCGTTCGAAGCCTATGTCGCGCAGTCAGGGCGCTTCGGCATCGGCAGCGACAGCAACGTCCTGCTCAGCCCGTGGGAAGAGCTCCGTCTTCTGGAATATGGCCTGCGCCTGCAAAGCCAGAAACGCTGCGTGGCCCTGCCCCCGGACCACAAGGGATCAATCGGCGCGTGGCTGTATCGCCAGAGCCTTGCCGGGGGGGCGCAGGCCAGCGGCCTGCCCCTCAGCGGCCTGCAACCCGGCGCCCGCGCCGATCTGTGCGTCCTCGACGAACAGGCCCTGTCCCTGCCGGACCTTCAGAACGACGACATTCTCGACTCCGCCATTTTCGCAACCTCAAGCCCCCCCGTGCGACACGTCATGTGCGCCGGACAATGGCGCATCACCGATGGCCACCACCCCGACGAAGCCCGCCTGACCAGGGCTTTTCACGCAACCCTGCGCACCCTGATGGCTGCCTGAGATTCCCGGATCACAACCATGACGACCGTTTTCTCCTTTACCCCCGGCACCCTCCCGATCCTGATCACAATCCCCCATGCGGGCGACCGTCTGGCGCCGGGCATGGAAGAGCGCATGACCCCGCGCGGCAGAAGACTGCCCGATACCGACTGGTACATGGAGCATCTCTATGCCTTCGCGCTGTCAAAAGGGATCGGCATCCTGCGCGCGAACTTCTCCCGCTATGTCGTGGACCTGMACCGCGGCCGGGATGACGCCGCCCTCTATGCCGGACGGCCCAGCACCGGTCTGGTGCCGCTGCTGGGCTTTGACGGACAGCCCATCTATCAGGATGGTCAGGAGCCGGATGCCGACGAAATCGCCGCACGGACAGACCAGTACTGGCAGCCCTATCACGACGCCGTACAGGCCGAACTGACCCGCCTCAGGGAACAGTTCGGATGGGCGATCCTGTGGGATGCCCATTCCATCTGCTCGGAAATCCCCAGACTGTTCGAAGGCCACCTGCCAAACCTGAACTTCGGCACCAACAGCGGGGCCTCCTGCGCGCCCTCATTGGCCGAAGCGCTCCTCGCCTGCGCAGAAACGCTCACTGCCTACACCCATGTCCGCGACGGCCGCTTCAAAGGGGGCTACACAACGCGCCATTACGGTCAGCCGGCAACCAACATCCACGCCATCCAGCTCGAAATCGCCCAGTCCACCTATCTCGCCTCAGAGCAGGCCCCCTGGCCCATCGACCTGCAGGCCGCAGCCACCCTCTCGGCCGCCATCGAACCCCTGCTGGCAACAGCCACAGACTGGCGCCCAGAAGGCTCCTGAACGTCAACCGGGGGCGACACAATACAGAAGGCCGCCCCCATCCGATGCCAACCTCCCGCCGCTCCCTTCCGGCAGCAGCAGATACTCCCCGGCCACGCAGGTCTGGGGT
>NZ_JACRVW010000022.1:0-37203 GCF_018812085.1 Gluconobacter sp. P5H9_a | reverse complement strand
CGATCTTGCCGGCGCTGTCGCGGAGGCTCTGTCCGCGCTCGCGCAGGAGGCCACCGCATGAGCCTGCTGTTGCCACACCTGCGGCGCGTCCGCATTGAGGCCGAGGGCCTGACGGCCACCCAGTGGAGCTCACCGCAGGACAAGGCGAAACTGGCCAATGCAATCCTCGCCTTTGTTGCGAAAGGATTGCCGGAGGAGGGGTTCAGCAAGGCGCTGTACCAGCGCGTCAGCCAGATGTGGGGGTTTATCGCCTGCTTTAACCGGAACGGCTTTGCGGGCCGGTATTTCAGCTCGACGCAGGGGCGTCTCGCCTTCCTCGATCAGATCATCGCGCGTGGCGGGATCGGCGATCCCGCCTGGACCTGGTCCGACGTGGAAAGCCGGATCGCGGCTCTTCTGGTCGAGCATCAGGTGCTGGACCTGTACCGCGCTGAACTGCGCCAGGAGACTGTCCGAGGCGAACAGGCGCTGTTGCGCAGGCTGATCGACCGTCACGGCGTGCCGGCCGATCATGCAGGCCGCATCTCACTGGCTCCGGCGTTGGCTGCACCGCTGTCCCGGCAGCAGCCTGTTCAGATGGGTCTGCTCTGACACGTTGCGCTGTCCGTGACGGCGCAGGAGTCCGGATCGTCGATCAGTCCCTGAACGACCTCCCATCCGCCCAGAATATTCTGGGCCGTCTCCCAGGCGACGATCTCGGCGCGCAGCGCCTGCGCAAGATCGTCATAGATGCCGTCGCGCTGCGGATCTTCGATCTCGCGCCGCTCCGCCTTTTCCGTGAGGGACCGTGCGTCGGAAACCCGGGCGAGTGCCCGACCGACCAGAAGCGTCAGCCAGTCAGATGCCATGCGCTGACGACCCTCCCGCGTGTCGGGCAAGGGGGTGGCTCCGAAAATCTGTCGCGCCCTCTCGCGTCCGAACGCGCGGAGGCGCTCAACCTGTCGGGGCGGTGTCACGGCCCGGATTTCGGCAAGCGACCGCAACTGCGTCTCGGGCAGGATTGCGTCGGTGAGCGCGTCCAGGGTCGGTGCACGACGCCGCTCCTGCGGAAAGCGGATCACCGTGGCGGTCTGATCTGTCTGTGCACTCATCGGTGTCCTCCTGTCGTTGTGCGGCAAGCGTAAAGCGCGCCACAGATAAAAGTCAACAAAAACAATAAGATACCGGCCTCATTCGGCCCTCGCGAAAACCTCCGGGGGCAGAAAAGAGACGCGCGGGAAAGAGAAAGAGGAGGGAGGGGGCTCTCATGGGGCAGGCGTCGCAGCAAGGGTGCGTCGCTCCGCTCCCGGCGCACAGCGCCGCCCTTGCCACGCCGCCCGCCCCACGAGGCTGCCGATCGGGAACGAAATAAACCGAGAGAGGCAGAGCATGTCCAAGCGCAGGAAAACAGATCTGACAGCAGCCCGTAAAAAGGCAGAGGTCTTTGGGCCGGACACGGTTCTCTTTGCAGATCTTGAACTCGGAGAAGCCTTCCGCATGGCTGGGGCAGAGCTGGGAGCGGTGTATCGAAAGGTTCGCCGCAACCACTACATGCACGGCGGAAAGCGATGCCTTGCGAGGGACGGTCGTGCCGTCAAGCGCGCTTCCCTGCCTCGGACGGAAGACTGAGATCAGGCCCGCTGATTCTGGCCGTCCTCCACCGACAACAGGGCCGCAGCGCGGCCCGCATCCGGTCAATAAACACAAGAAAGGAACCGCATCGTGCAGGTCCAGACCCTCACTGCTTCGTCCAGTTTTCTTCCCGCGCTTGAGGCGCCCGTCTTTCACCGCGCCGTCTCGGCAGGCAAGACCATTGGCCGCGCACGGCGCTTTTACGCGGAGGCCGATCACCTGGCTGATGACGCGAATGATGATCGTCTCGGGGCGGCGTTACGCGCCGCACTGCGCCGTGATGCCAGCGCCGCCCATCGTTCGGCGCAACGCACGCTGCTGTGTGTCTCCCATTGACAGCCCTGATCCTTCACTCACAACAGGCCGTGTCATCCTGGCATGCACACCACAGGCATCCGGGAGGAAAGGGAATGGCGATGCGACATCACAGAGCGGGGCTTGCCCTGAGCGCCCTGTTCTGGGCCACCGCAAGTCAGGCGGCACCGGCCGGGTGTGCCGAGTTTGGGGGAGACGGCCAGCTTCCGGTTCTGACCAACGAGGCGCTCGGGCAGCAGACCGTGCTTCTGTGCAATGACGCCTTTGCTGTCCTGCACTCGGGGATCAGTCATGGCCCCCTGTGGACGGCAGAGCATCTGACCGAGGAAGACCTGGAACGCAGCATGCAGATCGGCCGGGTCGTCCGGTTCTTTCATGCCGATCCCCGTCTGTCCTTTGAGGACCGGGCCGAGCTGAGCGATTACCGCGCGTCGGATTATGATCGCGGCCATATGGCCTGTTCGGGCGATGAGCCAAGCCGTCGCGCCCAGGAGCAGAGTTTTGCGCTGTCCAATGTGGTCCCCCAGACCCCGGAACTGAATGAAGGCATCTGGACGGGCGTGGAAATGGCCGTGCGCGGGCTCGCACGGCGCGAGGGCGAGCTTTACGTCGTGACCGGTCCTGTCTTCAGCGCTCCGAGGAAGACAATCGGCTGGCATCGGATCTCCGTGCCGTGGGCGACATGGAAGGCCGTTTATGATCCTGCCGAAGATGCAGCGGGGGCGTATTTCTGCCTGAACAATACCCGGCCCACCTGTACGATCATCAGCATTGGCGCCCTGACGCAAGCCACGGGTGTCGATCCGTTCCCGTCGTTGCCAGACGACATCCGGCAGACGGCCATGGCCCTCCCTCGTCCCCGGCAAAGCCCCTATGCCGTCAGGACCCAGGCCGATCCGGAACGGGCGACTGCGGAGGCCAGGCCATGACTTTCTTTCCGTTTGAAGAGGGGAGCGCGCGCCTGCAGATCGATGATCTGGCGATCGAAAATGGTGCAGAGTGCATCGCCGTGTCCGGGCGCCTTGAAATCCGAAGGGACCGGATCGGTTTGCAGGACATTCATGCGTTGAAGGCGCACATCGACGCCATTGCCCGCGAGCTTGAAGGATCGGCCCATCTGCCGGACCGCGCGCGGGGTGCTCGACAGGGCGGCGTGATGCCCGGTCCCTTTGCGGATCGGGACTGTGCCTGAAGGTGTGGGAGCGTCTGGCGGGGAAGGTCTGGAGTGCCACAAGCCTCACTCCGGACAAGACGACCTTCCACCCCAGCTTCCTCCGCGCCCTTCGGTTGCTCCGTGCAGCCGGGTCCCCTGAGAAGGCATCGTGTCCTGCGCTGCGTTTGTGACGGACCTGGCAGTGTCGGGACGAAAGGCGTCGCTGCGCTTGCTTTCGCCCCTTTTGCCTCCGGCACGGGTCGAACGAAAGGCTTGTTTAAGTATTCGTTAAGTTTGTGGCGATGATGTTTGTATATTGGTAAGTCACGGAAAATAAAACACAATGAAAGCCGCAGTAAACCTCCGTTTTTCCTTGCAATACTTGCGGATTTTTCCTAAATTAAACCCAGATCACAGGGGCGTTGAGGCCGGTTCTGACCGTTGCGCCGCCCCGAAGCGAGAAAGGATGACGATCATGGCACGCTTTGAGCCGTTCAGACTGTCTGATGACGACCGGACCGACCTTGTCAAAGGCGTCTCCTGTGCTCTGCTGCTTGAGCGCCATGGCTATCTCCTCGACAAGCCCGAAAGCACGCGGAACGCTCTGAAATACCGTGCGGGCAAGGGTGAGACGATTATCGTCAACCATGAAGGCCGTGGCTGGTGGGATACGGGATCGGACGAAAAGGGGGATGTGTTCTCCCTGATCCAGCGCCTGACGCCCGGTCTGAAGTTTCGCGATGCCTGCCGTGAGCTGGGTCAGCTGGTGGGCATTGAACCGAAGGGGGCAGAATACGTCCGCGAGCGTCAGGCCAAAACGCCAGACGTTGCTCCGGCCGAGCGCTGGCAGGCCAGGAAGGAGCTTAAATCCGGCACGAAGGTCTGGGCATATCTCACCGAGGAGCGCTGCCTTCCGGAATGGGTTCTGCGTCGGGCCATCATGACCGGATGCATCCGGGACGGCTATCACGCCGCCTGGTTCTGCCACCGGGATGCCGCGGGAACCATCTGTGGTGCGGAACTGCGCGGTCCGGACACCAAGGGCATCTGTCTGTCGGGTACGGTCAAAACGCTTTTCCGGTTCCAGCCCGGCCTTGGCCGCACGGTCCGTCGGCTGGTGGTGAGTGAATCCGCCATTGATGCCCTGTCCTACGCCGCCCTCGACAGCGAGCGCACGCGCGAAACCCTGTACTGCTCGACCGCAGGTGGCATGGGACCGGAGACGGTCGAAGCCCTCACGGCCGAGCTGGCTGAAATGGCAAAAGATCCGGCTGCCGTTCTGGTGGCCGCAACCGATAATGATGACGCCGGCAACCGCTATGCCGCGCGCCTTGCAGAGCTGGGCCGCGAGGCCGGTGCCCGCGTGATCCGCCGTATTCCCCACGGTGGCTGCAAAGATTTCAACGACGCCCTGAAGACTGTAGTGGCCGCCGCCCGCGCCGCCTGAGGAGAGACTGATGACGAATGACAAGGCACGACGGGAAATGGAGGCTCTGTTTCCCGGACATGAGAAGAACGACGCCCTGAGAGCGGCCTTTCTGGCGCACCCGGATGCGGACCATTATCTGCGCCTGACGCCAGACCTCGGCTGTCGTATTCCCTGGGCTCTGGTGGCGTATGGTCCTCAGACGGAGCGGCGTCAGGGTCTCGTGGTTGGGGGACGCTGGAGTGCGGCAGGCTGGGATCTCTCCGGACGCATCATCCTGTTTGTTCAGTCTCCGACCGGAGACAGTGGGTTCCTGACCTGCCAGGCGGGGGAGCGGCAGCTTGTCCTGATTGGCACCGTTCCCGGAAGCACGCGTCATCCTGACCGTCCGGATGCCGTCACACTTCTGGGACATGTCGCAGAACTGACCGCCGCCTGGCACGCCGACGCCGAGACAACCCGCGTGTGGCATACCTGGGCCCTGCTGCACAATCAGCCGCCTTTCCCGCAGACCTACGCCGAGATCGCGTTCGACGGTGACGTGCTGCGCGGTCTCGTGGTCGGAGGGACGGTTCTGGCGGACGGGACATGGGACTTCGGGCAGGAGTTTGACCTGATGGTGGAGCCGGACGTCATCCTCAGCCTTGATGCCCGCCGTGCGACGCGGTGCGAGGTTCTTCATGGCACCCGGGAGCAGGGACGTGGTCGTGGATAATCATCTCTCCGGACTGACCCCTTCCCAGGCAGACGCCGCGCGTCAGACAGGGCCGGTTGTTGTTCTGGCGGGTGCCGGGACCGGCAAGACCAAGACGCTTGTGGCCGGTATTGTCGACCGTGTCGTCAAGCGCCGGATGTCGCCTGACCGCATTCTGGCCGTGACCTTTACCAACAAGGCGGCCGGGGAGATGAAGACGCGGATCGCGGCGGCCCTGAACATCGCGCAGGCCCCGTACTGGGTGGGCACCTTCCATGCGCACGGACGCCGTCAGCTGCGGACCGACCCCGACATTGCCGGTCTGCGTCCGGGGTTCGACGTCTGTGACAGCGAAGACAGCACGAAGATCGTGTGCAGGCTCCTGGAAAAGGCGATTGAAGCAGGCGTCATGAATGCCGATGACGGAGAGACGTTTCGCAAGCGTGTGAAGTCCGTCAGCTCGCACATCGCCATGCTCAAGGAAAACATGGTTCTTCCCCCGGATGCCGTGGCCTGGGTCGAGGGACGGATTGCGACGGATGCCATCACCGAAGGCGATGACATCATGGTCTGGCGGGATGCGGCCGTGCTCTATCCTGCGTATCAGGCGATGCTGCGCGAAAGCAATCGCGCGGATTTTGCAGACCTGCTGCTGTGGCCTACCGTGACCATGCTCCGCGACGAACGCTACAGACGGGACTGGGCGGACCGGTTTGACTGCGTGCTGGCCGATGAGTTCCAGGACGTCAATCGCCTCCAGTTTCTCTGGCTGAAATGCCTGTCCAAAGACCACAACGAGCTCTTCGTTGTCGGCGACGATGCGCAGTCGATTTACGGCTGGCGTGGGGCCAATGTCCGGATTATCCGAAGCTTTCTCAAGGAGTTTCCGACCGGACGCATGATTGCCCTGGAGCAGAACTTCCGCTCGACCGGTCATATCCTGTCAGCGGCCAACGCAGTCATTTCTCACGACACCAACCGGCTGGAGAAAACACTGTATACCGCGTCCGGAGATGGGGAGCCAGTGGATATTCTGCGGCATACCGGCAGTCAGGACGAGGCCTCCGGGATTGCTGCCGAGATCGGACGTCGTGCCCTGGAAGGCGTGCCTTACGAGGACATGGCGGTGCTCTATCGCTTCAACCATCTCTCCCGGCTGCTGGAAGAGTCTCTGCTGCGCGCAAGGATCCCTTACGAGCTGGTCAATGATACCGCCTTCTGGCAGCGCGGCGTGGTCAAGGACGCGCTGGCCTTCCTGCGTCTGACATGTTTTCCGTATGAGCGGCAGTCAGACGAGGCCTTCCGCCGGATCGTCAATCAGCCCGCCCGCGGGATCGGGGCCAAGGCCATGGCGACATTCGAGCAGGTCGCGGATGAGGAGGCGATCTCGCTGTACGAGGCGGCGGAGCGCACGGTGCAGGGACGCACCGGCAAGGCTGCTGACAAGCTGCGTGGCTTCCTGGACGTGATTCTGAAAGGCGCCCGCAGTGACGAGCCCAGTCTGGGAGAGCGTCTGAGGGTTCTGGTCGAAGAGAGCGGGTATCTCGCGATGCACCAGGCGGCCGGGGAGGATGGACGCACGGCGCTGGAAAACCTGCACGAGCTTCTGTCACTCGCCAACGAGTTCAGCTCGGTGGAGGAGCTGTTCGACCATGCGGCCCTTGGTTCGGAAAGCCGGGATGATGACAGTGTCGGTCGGGTCAAGCTGATGACCATCCATGGCTCAAAGGGCCTGGAGTTCGGGCATGTCTTTCTGATCGGCTGGGAAGATACGCTGTTCCCGTCGCGAACGAACATTGATCCGGCGGAGGAACGTCGACTGGCCTATGTCGCACTCACCCGCGGCCGCCAGCGCGTCAGTGTGTCCTGGTGCGAGTTTCGTCGGGGCGAGCAGGCCAATCCGAGCTGCTTCATCGACGAGATCCCGCTCCAGGCGCGGCGGGATGGCTGGGGGCGCAATCTAAAGCGCCGTCCCGCGCTCCAACGGGGAATGGTTTTCAATAGGCAGACTCAGAGAGAGGCGATGGGGTTCTGACCACTCACGTGCGGTGGCCGCACTTGGGGGATGCGGAAGGTCGGCTATCTGTTGAAAAACATGAGAAAGCTGCCACTACTTTCCTCCTTGCGGAACTGTCCTTCAAATAATCAGAGCCGTATTATTGCGGTCCAAGCGTAGAGGACGGATAGAGTTTGCGGGCAAACCGCTCCATGGTTAGCCCCTGCACAATGATCGTAAACACCACCACGCCGTAACAGACAGGCAGCATCAGCTCGCGCAAGTCTCCGGGCGGCAAGCCAAGCGCCAGCGAAACCGAGATACCGCCACGCAAACCGCCCCAGGTCAGGACACCAAGAACACGGCCCCGCTCCCATTGCCTGAGGTGAACCGGAAGCGTTGAAAACAGCACGCTCAATGCCCGCACGGCAACAGACAGCGGGATCACAGCAAGGGTCGCCAGCACCGTAAACAGATGTGGCGTGACCTCAAGGATTTCAAAGCCGATCAGCATGAACAGCAGGACGTTCAGCACCTCGTCAATGAGTGTCCATGCGACGTCGAGTTCCTTTCGGGATGCCTCATCGAAAACGGAATAACTATAGCTTGTTCCGAAACATAGTCCCGCCACCACGACGGCGATCGCACCCGACATGCCAAGCTGGTTGGCAATGCTGAAGGTTCCGGTCGCAAGAGCCAGCGACGTCAGCAGATCAATATGCGGATCCCGCTGTTCCTTAAGCACACGGAGTGCGATCCATCCGGTCAGTGCGCCCAGCAAACCCCCACCGATTGCTTCGCGACAGAAACTCAGAGCAATTTCGGAGGCGGTAACTTCCTGACTGTCCCCGGTCGCCAGTCCGATCGTGACGCCGAAAATCACCACGCCCACGCCGTCATTGAACAGGCTCTCCCCTGCGAAAACGGCCTGAAGCGGTCCCGGCAGTCCGAGACGTTTCAGCATACCGACAACCGAAACGGGATCAGTCGGCGCGAGGATGGCCCCAAGGACGATGCACCACGTGAAAGGAATGGCATGCCCCAACAGAGGGAAGACGTACCATGCCGCGATCGCCAGAAAGGCAACGGCCAGGACGGTTCCCAGAACAGAGAGAGCAGCCACGCAGGCAAGCTTTGCGCGCAAATGTCCGACGTTTACCTGCGTGGCCCCGGCAAACAGAAGCAGGGACAGCGCGCCATTCAGAAGGGCCGTGGGGAGATTGATCGCTCCGAGCACAGACCGTGGGAGAGCCTGAAGGTCATAGGACGGTATCAACGGATTCAGGATCATGACCAGCAGGGAAGCCAGCAATGAGAAGACTAGCACGCCAATTGTCACAGGAAGACGAAACGTGTGGTGATTGAGAATGCTGAACCCCGCCGAGAGAGTCAGAAGCAGGGCGAGGAGGCTGATGGTATCCATGCCTTCACCGCTGGCTGCTCCTATCCCCTACGTCAAGAAGAACCGGCAATGGTCCGCTATCGGAGATATCCTGACTGCTCTTCCCATATCCGAGATGAGGGCGACTGCCGGCCTGTCCGCTTCAAATTCATTAAGCAGACAGGCGGTTAAGGGGGGTAAGCGGAATGTCTGGTCTGAGCAGAAAAGTTGAGGAAGCCGACAGTCGTGATCTCCGTTTCCTCACACAGGATAGCTTGACTTACGACAATATATCCACAATACTGGATATATGGATACAGAATCTACCCTCGCAGCCCTGAGCGCCCTGTCGCAATCCACAAGACTGGAGATCTTTCGCCTGCTGGTGCGCTACGAGCCGGACGGATTACCCGCCGGAGATGTCGCGCGGCATCTCAATGTCCCGCAGAACACCATCTCGGCCCATCTCGCCACCCTGGCCCGTTCCGGGCTGCTGACCTCGGAGCGTCATAGCCGGCTGATCGTCTATCGCGCCTGTCTTCCGCGCCTGCGGGACCTGATGATCTTCCTCGTCAGGGACTGCTGCGCGGGCAGTCCCGAACTCTGCGCGCCTCTAGTCGCGACCCTGTCCTCCTGCTGTCCCTCCCCGGAAGCCCGCTCATGACCATCACGATCTACCACAACCCGGCCTGCGGCACGTCGCGCAACGTTCTGGCACTGATCCGCAACAGCGGCGAAGAACCCCGGATCATCGAATATCTGAAAAAGCCTCCCAGCCGTGCGGAACTGGTCGATCTGATCGCCCGTATGGGCGTTCCGGTGCGCTCGGTCCTGCGGGAAAAGGGCACGCCCTTTCACGAACTTGGCCTCGATAATCCGACCCTGACGAACGATGCGCTGCTCGACGCCATGATCGCACATCCGATCCTGTTGAACCGACCGATCGTCGTCACCCCCCTCGGTGTTGCGCTCTGCCGTCCGTCCGAGACGGTTCTGGACATCCTGCCCAACCCCCAGCGTGACGCGTTCGCCAAGGAAGACGGCGCGAAGATCGTCGATGAAGCCGGAAAACGGATCGTCTGATGCTGGCTCTTGCCATTTTCATTGCTACACTGGTTTTTGTCATCTGGCAGCCTCGGGGGCTGGGCATCGGCTGGAGCGCAATGGCAGGTGCCGCCGTGGCCCTGGCGTCTGGAGTGATCCACTGGCACGACATTCCTGTCGTCTGGCACATCGTCTGGGACGCGACCTTCACCTTTATCGCGCTGATCGTCATCTCGCTATTGCTGGATGAGGCCGGGTTCTTCCATTGGGCCGCCCTGCACGTCGTGCGCTGGGGCAAAGGACGAGGCCGGACGCTATTCCCGCTGATCGTGGTGCTGGGAGCGGCCATTGCAGCGGTTTTCGCCAATGACGGCGCGGCCCTGTTGCTCACGCCCATTGTCATTGCCATTTTCACTCAACTCCGCCTGAGCCATACCGCAGCCCTGGCCTTCATCATTGCGACTGGCTTCGTCGCAGACACCACAAGCCTGCCGCTGGTGATTTCCAATCTGGTGAACATCGTCAGCGCCAATTTCTTCCGCATTGCGTTCGATCGCTATGCCGCCATCATGGTCCCCGTCGATCTGGTAGCACTTGGTGCAACGCTTGCCGTCCTGTGGCTGTGGTATTGGCGGCAGGTGCCTGCGACCTATCCCGTCGCCGAACTGCCAGCACCCGCCACGGCCATTCGTGACCACCATGTATTCCGGGCGGCATTTCCGCTGCTGGCCCTGGTTCTGGCGGCCTATTTCCTGACCGCGCCGTTTCATATCCCGGTCTGTGTCGTAGCCTGCCTGGCCGCCGGAATCCTCTTGCTCGTCGCCGGATATGGCCGGGTCATCCCTGTTCGCAAGGTGCTGCGGGGTGCCCCATGGCAGATCGTGATCTTCTCGCTGGGTATGTATCTGGTGGTATACGGCCTGCGCAATGCCGGGCTGACCGACTACCTTGCAACCGCACTGGTCTGGCTTGGTCATCAGGGGACGTTCGCTGCCACGATAGGCGCCGGCTTTCTGGCGGCTGTTCTGTCGTCTATCATGAACAATATGCCGAGTGTGCTGGTCGGGGCGCTGGCGATCCAGCAGGCTCACGACATCACGCCGCTGACACGCGACCTGATGATCTATGCCAACGTCATCGGCTGCGATCTCGGGCCGAAATTTACACCGATCGGCAGTCTCGCCACGTTGCTGTGGCTGCATGTGCTGGCATCCAAAAATCATCGGGTCACATGGAGGCAGTATATGAAGGTCGGACTGGTGATCACCCCGCCCGTCCTGCTGGCAACACTCGCGGCGCTGGCCCTATGGCTGCCCCGGATCAGTCACCCGTAATACACGACAGGACCGATATATATGACCGAACCTGAGCTGCCAGCCTTGCATCCGGAGTATCTTGAACCGGTCGATCTCGCGCGGCTGGAACCGCAACCGCGTGTGGACCATCCGCCGCGTATCCTTCTGCTCTATGGCTCTTTGCGTCCCCGCTCGTTCAGCCGCCTGCTGGTGCTGGAGGCAGAGCGCATTCTGAAAGTCCTCGGCGCCGAGACACGGGTGTTCGACCCGACCGACCTGCCGGTAGCGGATTCCGTGCCCGCGACCCATCCGAAAGTGCAGGAACTGCGGAAACTCTCGATCTGGTCGGAAGGTCAGGTCTGGTGCAGCCCCGAACGGCACGGCAACATCACTGCCGTGTTCAAGAACCAGATCGACTGGCTGCCGTTGTCCGAAGGCTCGATCCGCCCGACGCAGGGCCGTACGCTGGCGGTCATGCAGGTTTCGGGTGGATCGCAGAGCTTCAATTCCGTCAATGGCCTGCGGGTGCTGGGCCGGTGGATGCGGATGTTCACCATCCCCAACCAGTCCAGCGTGCCAATGGCCTATACGCAGTTCGGTGACGATGACCGCATGAAGCCGTCCCCCCTTTATGACCGGATGGTAGATGTCATGGAGGAACTGATGAAATTCACATGGCTGCTGCGCGACCGGGCCGACTATCTAGTGGACCGCTATAGTGAACGTAACTCGGAACACCGCTTGCCTGAAAAGCTATGAGCCGGGCTGGCGCGCATTTCTGGCATACGACGTCGGCTTATCAAAACCCTAAGCGACCCACCTGGAGGGTTCGAAAAACTCTCTGGTTATGAGGCCCTGTGTGTGATTCCATCGTTCATCTTACGATGAGGGATGGATGATGAWGCAGCCCGGTTTYTTTGATGTTGAAGATCGCCTGGCTCGTCTGAGTGGGCTTGGTGACCAGCTCGAAGCGTTTTCCCGGACTGTGGATTTTGAAGTATTCCGTCCTGACCTGGATAAAGCTCTGGCCTATGCAGACGGCAGTAAAGGCGGTCGTCCACCGTTTGATCCGGTTCTGATGTTCAAGATTTTGGTCATCCAGACGTTGAACAACCTGTCCGACGAACGGACGGAATATCTGATCAACGATCGGCTTTCCTTCATGCGTTTTCTTGGTCTGGGGCTGTCAGATCGCGTGCCCGATGCCAAAACGGTCTGGCTGTTTCGCGAGCGTCTGACACAGGCGGGTGCGGTCGATGGTCTGTTCAATCGCTTTGATGCAACCCTGCGGAACGCTGGTTATCTCCCGATGTCAGGGCAGATCCTGGATGCAACGCTGGTCGCGGCTCCCAGGCAGCGCAACACAAATGCTGAGAAAGCGGATCTGCGTGAAGGGCGGATCCCACAGGACTGGCAGGACAAGCCGTCAAAGCTGTCCCACAAGGACAGGCATGCGCGGTGGACGCTGAAGTTCACGAAAGCAAAGCGGCAGGGGGATGGGACGATCCCCGCAACAGATCTTGCCATCCCATTCTTTGGCTACAAATCCCATGTCTCCATCGACCGAAAATTTCGGTTGATCCGGAAATGGAAAATAACCGATGCCGCCGCCAGTGATGGTGCGCGATTGAGAGAGGGCTTGCTGGATAAAACCAATACGGCCTCAATAGTCTGGGCAGACACAGCCTATCGCTCAAAAGCCAACGAAGACTTCATGGAGAAGCAGGGCTTTGTCTCGAAGGTCCACAGGAAAAAGCCGCATCTCAAACCCATGCCCCGGCACATCCAGCGCTCCAATGCCGGAAAGTCCATTATTCGATCGCGTGTCGAACATGTCTTTGCTGATCAGAAGTCACAGACCGGGCTGTTCGTCCGGACTGTGGGCATAACTCGAGCCACCATGAGGATCGGGCTGGCCAATATCGTCTATAATATGCGCCGCTTCCTTTTCCTCGAGAGGATTAACGCCCACGCGTAGCAGTCCAGCGGATGATCGTTCCCGATCTGCTCAAAACGCAGAGCGAAAGCCACCCCAGGAGCCATCAATCAGCACGCCAAAACTCTGAAATCAGGAGCCAGACGCATCAATCAACGGTTCTTCGATCTCTCCGGGTCGTGGGCTCCAGCACGGGAGCGGCGAGCGCGGGCGCGGCGGCAATAGCGGTAGCCAAGGCGATGACTGTGGAGAGGCGCTTCATGGTGGAAAACTCCGTATCGATCAGGCTGCGATCAGCCTGTGAAGCATTATATATCGCGTGCGATATTATCGTGAAACATTGGAAATTGCATAGCTCCTATGCATTAACATCGCCCGAGATTTGATATTGCGCGATATAATGACTCTGCTTATGGAGGATGATATGAACGAAGACCCATCCACACCTGATCTGTCGAATTTCGTGTGCTTCTCGCTGTATGCCGCGAGCCACGCCTTCAATCGGCTGTACCAACCGCTGCTCGAGCCGCTCGGTCTCACCTATCCGCAATATCTGGTAATGACCGTCCTGTGGAGCAGTGACGGCAGACTTGTCGGCGAAATTGGATCACAACTCGATCTGGTCAGCTCCACCCTGACGCCGTTGCTCAAGCGGCTGGAGGGCGCTGGCCTTGTGGAACGCACCCGCGACCAGAAGGACGAACGACAGGTGCGCGTTCATCTGACCGAGGCCGGTCGGGCCCTGCGCGTTCAGGCCGAGACGATTCCGGCTTGTGTGTTGGCGGCGACCGGGCTGTCGATCACCGAACTGCGGGACTTGCGTAATCGGGTCGACCGGCTACGCCAAGCCGTCAGCTCTCCGCGTGCTCCGGGCTGCAATTCCGACGATCATTGAGCCTGTCATCCATCAATAACCATTTCCAGAGAGACTGGTGTTGAGTTCCCCCTACGCCCTAACAGAGACGAGCGGGGTCATCGCACTTGGCCGCCGGCACATACCGCGCATTTTAGGCGGGATGCTGGTGATGTTGGTCGTGATCGACAACAGCCTATCCTCGCAAGCCATGAACACGTCCGTTTCAGAGAAGCGAAAAGCGACGCTCTGGCGTCCGACATGTAGGCGACCGCCGCCTGTCTGTTTTGGTTCGCTTGAGCAGACAGGCGAATTAGGGGAGCAAGCAGATGTCGGCTGTTGGCGAGGAAATAAGCGTAAGCAGCTATTCCGGATGTTGGAAATGCATAACCACTACACCTCCCTATCCGGTCATATAGTTTTTTGGACTCCCGAAGCGAATGACGATAAAAATCGAAATGCTTGCAGCACTTTTTGCGTAGGTATTTTAGGCGTATTAAAAATAAATATTATGAATTTTTGTCATAAAAATATTTGAATTACTGATTTCCTATAATTTCTTCTCCAGATATGTATCCTAGATCATCTCTATGTATCTCTAGGGTGGATTTTATATAGCTTGCCTTATACTTAATTTTTACCGACAGGTGACAAATATATTTTATTTCTAAAATTCCTTTTTTTTGACAAGAAAGTTCAGTTATCTCGAAGGTCGGATTTAAACCCTGACGCATTTCTAACATTTCAATGCGCCTCAGGCGATGCAGGCCGGTTTCGACGTTGGAAGCAGGAATAGGTTTATAAATATAGTTTACTAAGTAGTCATGAACCTCGTCCACTGTCGGACTTTTCTGATGGCTTCTAATAAAAATTACTGCGAGAAAAAATAAGACAAAAATTATAAAAGATATTTTTAATATTATTTTGTTCACAAAAAAATTCCGTAATTATTTTAATATAGAGCGATTATCTGATGATACTCGCTCTATCTGTGTGAGTTTTCTCTAGAGTCGGCTTCTTCTCCATTCATCCAGCTTAACATACAAACTGGGTAAGACGAGAAGAGTCAGGGCCGTACATGACACCAGCCCTCCAATAACAACGGTTGCTAATGGCTTTTCAACTTCAGCCCCTTCGCTCATTGAAAACGCCATCGGAAAGAACCCCAGGCAGGCCACAGTAGCTGTAGCCATGACAGGGCGGAAACGCTCTTCAGCGGCCTCCTGACTGGCAACGCGCGCCGACAACCCTGCCGCTCGTTTTTCCCGAATGCAGGAAACAAGGACTACTCCATTCAAGGTCGCCACCCCGAACAAAGCAATAAACCCAATCCCAGCAGAGACGCTAAACGGCAGGGATCTTACCGTCAGTGCCAGGATACCACCCGTTGCGGCAAACGGCAGATTTAGGAAGACCAGGCCCGCTACCCAAGTATCCCCAAACGCGAACACCAACAGAAAGAAAATAAGCGCCAAGGTAATCGGTACGACAATCTCCAATCGAGCAACAGCTGACTGGAGATTGCGAAACTGTCCGCCCCATTCAACACGATATCCATGGGGAAGTTTAAGTTGCTGGCCAACGGTCGTCTGAGCTTCCTGTACGAACGAACTCATATCGCGCCCGCGCACGTTCGCCTGCACCATCATCCGTCGCTCCCCCTGATAGCGGCGGATGGCCGCTGGCCCATCAGTCAGCGTGATTTTAGCGACCTGAGACAATTCAACCATCTGGTCATCTCGTGTCGCGACCGGGAGGCGTTTGATATCATCAAGAGTACGCCTTTGCGGAGCGTCGATCCGCACTTCGGTTGGAATTAAAGCATCACCCGTTGAAACCGGCGGCCCGACGTGTCCGCCGACGGACTCGACAACATCAAGAATAGCCGCTGTATCCACATTGAGCCGACCTGCGGCTGTTCGATCCACATCAATATGAAGATATGGAATCGTCCCAACGTCCTGGGGAGCGACGTCCGCCGCACCGTTAATCCTGCTGACAATATCTGCCGTTTGTCGCGCCAGTTCCTGTAGCCGACGAATATCAGGACCGTAGATGCCGATTGCAATCTGTGAGCGCACTCCGGCCTGCATGTCATCCATGCGCATTTGAATGGGTTGGCTCCACGAAAAAAGCGAGCCGGGATTATTCTGGCGCAGTGCTGCGTCAAACGCCCTCACGAGCCCTTCCTGGGAATGTGCAGTCTTCCATTCTGATCGCGGCTTCAGCAAAACATAGGTGTCGCTTTGTTCTCCGCCCTGTGGATCTGTAGGGATAGCTGACGTTCCAGTATTACTCACCAACATGCGAATATCGGGAAATTGTCGCAGGGTCTTTTCAATGTTCGTAACGGCACGCACTGACGCATCGAGAGAGATTCCTGGAAGACGCGTTGACGTGACAATCAAATCACCCTCCTGGAGTTGTGGAATGAACTCTCCTCCAAGACGTGTCGCCAAAAAGACAGACACAAGCAGAATACCGACTGCAACCATGAAAATCTGATTTGTATGTGTGCGGCAATATCGCGCTGCCGGGTTAAAGCCACGCCTCAAAAAGGCGATAAATCGTGTGTCATGGCTTTCGACACTGAAGGCATGTTCCTGTCCTTCAGGTCCGGTCACTGTGTCAGCGCTTCCTGAATGACTCTTCATGACCATCGCACATAAAGCTGGCACACCCAGAAAAGCGAAGACGAGAGAAGCCAGCAATGCCAGAATAATGGTTTCTG
Source organism: Gluconobacter sp. P5H9_a (assembly GCF_018812085.1). Taxonomy (NCBI): domain Bacteria; kingdom Pseudomonadati; phylum Pseudomonadota; class Alphaproteobacteria; order Acetobacterales; family Acetobacteraceae; genus Gluconobacter; species Gluconobacter sp. P5H9_a. The sequence goes on along the minus strand of NZ_JACRVW010000022.1, from coordinate 20,768 downwards.
CCATCGGTCGAAACATCCGCCCTTCGACACCTTCCAGTGTCAGGATCGGCAGATAGACCAGCATGATGATAAACACGGCAAAAATCACAGGCCGCGCGACAGAGGCCGTCACTTTGGCCACGCGCTCCTGCAGAGTCAGCCCCGCAATAACGGAAATACTCAGAACGCCCTCGACAATGACGAGTGCACTATCGACAATCATTCCAAAATCTATGGCCCCAAGACTGAGAAGATTGGCCGAAATACCAAGATGGTGCATCCCAACCATCGCAGCCAGCAGAGCAAAAGGAATGATGGACATGATGACCAGAGAAGCCCTCCAGTCTCCAAGAACGACAAGCAGCACCACCAGAACAAGCAACGCGCCCAATGCAAGGTTTTCCTTGACGGTATCAATCGTCACATCTGTCAGCGTTGTACGGCTGTAATACGGCTCCAGGATGATGCCCTCTGGGAGTGTTTTTTGAAGCGTTGGGAGAATTCTGTTTAACCGGTTGAGCGTGTCACGGGCACTTGCGCCTTCCTGCAGAAGAACAACTGCATTCACAGCCTCTCCTTTACCATCCCGTGTTACAGCTCCTAGCCTTGGAAGCGCACCTTTGCGGACAGTGCCAATATCCCTGATATGAACAACCTCTCCGTTTGGGCCACTTTTGACCTGAACTTCTCCCAATTCTTTGAGGTCATCGATGAGGGAGCGACCCACAATAATGTGCTGCTCATCATTATGTTCTATCCACGCCCCCCCAGCGGCCTCATTGCCAGTATCGACGGCTTTAAAAACATCTGAAATGGACACATTGAACCGACGCATGGCCATTGGATCGAGCGCGACTTCGTAGGTCTCCGATGCGCCACCATTGACGTTGACATCCACCACTCCAGGAATCAGTCGCAGCTTAGGCACAACAGACCAGTTCAGAATACGGTTCAGATCTGTGAGAGACTGGCCTTTCCCTTTAATCTCCAGTTGCATGATTTCACCCATGCCTGTGGCCATTGGCCCCATGCTAATGGAGAGTCCGTGGACTGAAATGGTATTTTTTGCCTGATCCAGAAATTGAGACACCAGGTCCCGATCGCGGTAAATGCTCGTATTGTCATCAAATTGAAGATAGAGAACCGATACGCCAGTACGGGAAACCGATCTTAGGTTTTTTAGCCCGACAACCCCCGACAGCACCGTTTCAATGGGAAATGTAACGAGCTTCTCCACCTCTTCTGTCGGTAATCCAGGTGCCTGAATAGAGACGAGAACCTGACGTGGCGAAATATCTGGAACTGGCTCTACGGGAAGAGAGCGAAGATCGAAAAGACCTGCCACCATCAAAAGAAGAATACAGCCCAGAATTCCTTTCCGGCCTTTGACGACATGCAAAAAGAAATTCATGATCTAGTCCCGTGCTTCGGAATGATCAGGCGTCGGCGCCAGAAGATATTGCGACTTCAGGACAAAGCTTCCTTGTGAGACAACTTTCTGCCCAGCCTTGAGACCCTCTGTCACCAAAGCTTTTCCCTCAAGAGTAGTCGCGACAGTCACATTCCTCGGAACAAATTCATGATCTGATTTTTGAACAAAGACACAATTTTCTCCATTCAATGTCTGAATGGCAGCTTCTGGAACAAGAACGCCGGAGACACGATTTCTTGTCATCAAACGAGTTTTTACAAGCATATCAGGACGCAAAATCATATCAGGATTGGTTACGAGGCTACGCACCAGAACATGTCTGGTTCCGGGCTCAATACTGGCCTCGATAAGAGTAATATTTGAAGAAATAGGAGCCTGATTCGCAGAGATGTATGTTAACTGCTGCCCCCCAGCAGCCAACAGTCCAGCTTTCTGTGGATCAACCTGCGAGATGACCCAGACCTGCGAAAGGTCGTCAATTTCAACAGCTGGTAAGGCTGTATTCGAAACACTCTCTCCCTGAGTTACTGAAATCGTACGGATAATACCGCTGATCGGAGAGGTCACGGTAGAAACCAGGCCTTCTCCTTTTTCCAATTGTGTTGAATACCGCGCGAGACGTTGCCGTTCCGTAGTTAACTCTGCCTGTCTCTGACGAACCAATTCACGTGCTGCTTTGAACGATGAAAAGCGTCGCTCTACTTCGCCGGAAGAGACAACGCCCCCCTCTAAAGCATGCCCACGTTTATAAATATCCGTTGCGTTACTTTCTTGCGCCAGGGCCTGCTGATAAGCTGCCTGTGCCTCGTTAGCTCTCTGTTCCTGATCTGCCAGGCTGAAATTTTCATATTTAAAAAGGGGGGCGCCTTTCTGGACTTTCTCTCCTGGCGTTACAAAGACCTCCTGAACACGGCCGTTTCCGACTGGGTGGATACGGGCGACATGGCGCTCATCAAGTGCGACATAGGCCGGAACATCCATATGATCAGACAGCGTTCCGGCTATCGCCGTAGAGATCACAATATTTTCCGCTTTAAAAGCATCCGGCGAAATCTGAACGGTCTTTTCAGCCATGCCTATGCCAGGAAAGCACAAAGGACTCATGCCCAACAGGACAGACACAAAGATGGATTTTTTCACGGGGTCTCTCCTGTCAGGAGCATCATTCTGATCATGGCCGTGTGCCAGACGACATTCGCCTGAGAGGCTCGTTGCTGCGCTTCCAGAGCACTGCGGCGCGCACGGAGATATTCTATGACCGACACTTCTCCGACCTTCCAGGCGTTTTCAAGGTCGTTTGCACGTTTCTGTAGTGCGATATTGGTTGCTTCGCTGTGTTGCAGAATTGTCAGCGACGAACGAAAGCGGGTGTGAACCTGCCGATATTCGGTCTGGACTTTTCTGCGCGCCAGAATGGCATCCCGGTCTGCCGCCGCCATAGCCCTGACCGCTTTCATTTCCATGGGAGTATTTCGGGCTGCACTTGGTAGAGGGATTTGGATCTGAACCCCTACCTGCGTATCCCACGGACTTTGATACTGTTCCTGCCGGCTGACCATGACACCCAAGCGCGGATTGGGGATTTTGGAATGACGCGCAACTTCGTAGGACGATTTTGAGACACTTCTTATGGCCTCTGCCAGCCTGACTCTCGGATCTCGTTCAACGTTCAGAGCCATGTTACGCCCATCCAGGATATGTCCTGAAAGAGACAGAAGATCAGGAATATCTTCGTGTCCGGTCAGAGCTTCAAGATCAGCTTTGATACCGTCCAAAGATTGAACTGCATCTGAAATCCTGCCTTCAAGGGTTTCTTTCTCTGCGACAATCGCCTCGTTATCAGAGCCGGACAGTTCACCATTCTGATAGGCAACTTCAGTAACGTGAGCGATATTTCCCAGCAGGGTATCGGCATGACGTAAATTTCGAATAGTTTCCTGCTGGAGTGTCGCCTCGCTGGTTAGCGTGACGATACGGACAGCTGTTACCAGTTTTTCGACCTGAGTATTAGCGTCGGCAACTTCCTGATTTCCAAGTGCTTCATTGGCAATCGCGCGGCTTTGTCCTGGCAGCCACAAAGGAAAATTTATACCACCTTGGTACGTTGTATAGCCGACTTTGCTACCGATAAAATGATCGTCAAGATACTCGCCTGTAATAGTCGGGCTGTCAGGAAACCAGGCACGTGCCGCTTTGGCCTCTTTCCTGGCTGAAAAGGCATCCGTATGAAAAGACGCCAGCCTCGGATCTGCTTGCCAGGCCAAGTGAATGGCATCATGAAGTGTTTCTGCTCCCGCCTGCGAAAGACCACTTAGTAAAAGGAGAGAAAAACTCAGATAACATATCAACAGAGGGATTTTCACGAATATGGGTCTCTCGAAGATGCAAGATCTTCCCAAAATTCATACACACGAAATGGCTTCTTTATTTTTCAAAGAATGTTTCAATATTAATAATTTTTTTATAAAGTTGATTGGGCTTTAAGAGCCTGTTTGGAAAGTCATGGATGAGCGTTTCTTCGGATGAGATTGGCCCCCATGGCGACGAAGATCATGGCCTGTGAGACATCGATGCGGCGCTCGTAATCGCGCACGAGGCGTCGCCAGCGGGTCATCCAACCGAACGTCCGTTCGACGACCCAGCGTCGGGACAGAACCTCGAAGCCTTTAGCCCCGTTACGGCGGCGGATGATCTCGACGACGAACTCCAGATAAGCCGCCTTGTCCATCAGTTGGAGGCGGTCATAGGCGCCATCGGCAAACAGGTGCTTCACCCAGGGCCAGCGTTTACGGATCGCATCCAGGATCATCTGTGCGCCTGCGCTGTCGGAGATGTCGGCCGGTGTCAGGTTGAGCATCAGCAGGCGCCCGTCCGTATCGACGGCGATATGCCGCTTGCGTCCGACCACTTTCTTACCGGCGTCATAACCCCTTGTCTTTGCATGAGGCGCCTTGACGCTTTGGCTGTCGATCACCCCGGCCGACGGACTGGCTTCACGACCCATCCGCTCCCGATCGAGCATCAATTCAACATCGTGGATCGTCTGAAACAGGAAACGCCGCGCCAGTTCCCGGAACCAGCCATAGACTGTTCGCCAATGCCCGAAATGGATCGGCAACATTCGCCAGCCACCGCCCGAGCGGACCAGATAGCGCACCGCGTTGATCACTTCGCGGAATTCAATTTCCCGCGGACGTTCCATGCGCCCAGGCTCAGGCATCAGTGGCGCGATCCGCGCCCATTCCTCATCCGTCATGTCAGACGGATAGCGCTTCGTCTTGCGGGTGATACTGGCCATCCGACCTCTCTGCTCTGGCGTCCACATCCAGGGCTTGAATCACACCCTCACCGAATTTCCAAACAGGCTCTAAGCTCGCGCATAGACCGCATCTGGAGGGATCGAAGAACCGTTGGTTGATGCGCCTGGCTCGTGATTTCAGGCTTTTGGCGATTTGATTGACGGTTTTTGGGGGAGCTTTTGATCTGCGTTTTGAGCAGATCGGGGACTGCTCTCCCGCTGGATGACTATGCGCTCGCGTTCAATCTTTCGAGGAAGAGGAAGCGGCGCATGTTGTAGACGATATTGGCCAGCCCGATCCTCATGGTGGCCCGGGTGATACCGACAGTTCGGATGAACAATCCCGTCTGTGATTTCTGGTCGGCAAAGACGTGCTCGACGCGCGATCGGATCACGGACTTTCCAGCATTCGATTTCTGGATATGTCGGGGCATAGGCTTGAGATGCGGCTTTTTTCTGTGAACCTTTGAGACAAAACCCTCTTTGTCCATGAAGTCCTCATTCGCTTTCGAGCGATAAGCTGTATCAGCCCAAACGCTTGAGGCCGTATTGGTTTTATCTAACAGCCCCTCTCTCAATCGCGCACCATCACTGGCGGCGGCATCCGTCGTCTTCCATTTTCGGATGAACCGAAACTTCCGGTCGATGGAGACGTGGGATTTGTAGCCAAAGAACGGGATGGCGAGATCGCTCGACGGTATGGTTCCATCGTCCTGCCGCTTCGCCTTCGTGAACTTAAGTGTCCATCGTGCATGACGATCCTTATGCGACATCTTTGCGGGCTTGTCCTGCCGGTCTTCTGGAATACGTCCTGCCCGGAGATCCGCTTTCTCAGCCTTCGTATTGCGCTGCTTTGGAGCAGCCACCAGTGTTGCATCCAGGATCTGGCCGGACATCGGGAGATAACCGGCGTTCCGCAGGGTCGCGTCAAATCGGTCAAACAGCCTTTCAATGGCACCCGCCTGTGTCAAACGCTCACGAAACAGCCAGACCGTTTTGGCATCCGGCACGCGGTCCGACAGCCCCAATCCCAGAAAGCGCATGAACGACAGGCGGTCGTTGATCAGATACTCTGTCCGTTCATCAGACAAAGTGTTCAACGTCTGGATGACCAGAATTTTGAACATCAGCACCGGATCAAACGGCGGACGTCCGCCTTTACTTCCGTCTGAATAGGCCAGAGCCAGCTCCAGATCAGGGCGGAACACCTCAAAATCCACAGTCCGGGAAAAGGCCTCCAGCTGATCGCCAAGCCCGCTCAGCCGAGCAAGGCGCTCTTCAACATCAAAGAAACCAGGCTGCTTCATCTTCCACCATCCCCAATCAACGCCGAAGAAATGGAATCACACAGAACAGCTCAGAACCAAGGGTTTTTCGAACCCTCCAGACGCAAGGGGAGGTTTTTGACATGACTGTCCAAGAACTCGGTGCTCTCTATGAAATACACGGACCCGAGGTCCAATATGACGCACGTGTGCAGGGATATCACATAACACTTCCTATGAAGATTATTTCTGCACCAAAATCAAATTCATACCTTCTCCAGAGAGCTGACTCTGATTATTATTTTTCTGCCAGCGAAATTGTTGATATGAAGAAATTATAATTACGTAGTTTTCTACGGGGGCGTCTTGCAAACGCAACTGTGCAAGAGGGGTTAAAGCATCAAACACCAGATTGTTCTGTGATATTCAGCTTTGGCTCCTTTCAGTCCTCGTAACGTCCATCATGCTCTGATTTCCAGACGTCCCAGTAAAGAAAACCCAGAAACGGCAGGGGCCAGAGAAACGGAAAACTGCCGTGTATTGCCAGCCCGAGTGCTGCCATCACTGCCCCCATGAAAAAAGACAGGAAAGACAGCCCCGGCAGAAGAATACTTCCGGAGAGCGGAGCACTTACTCGGGTCGGCGCCAATTTTGCGGCGACCCAGGTTGCAACACCAGATGCGGCTTTCAGAAGATTGGTTGTAATGACAATCGTCGGCATTGGTGTGCCGGAAAATTTCGCAATGGTTTCTCCTTGTACAGCCAGTAGAGCCGGAAGAAGCACGAACTCACCCCAGTATCGGTATGGAGATGAATGAGCCGCCTGCGCCAGCATCATCAGGATCGTCATGAACATAATGCCGTAAGCCGGAAGCCAGAGAAGGCGCGCCAGGCTGGTCAGGATCGCACTGGCAAAGAAAATCGCCAGCGCACCGACAAGCAGGAAACCATGGGGCCAGTTTCCCTGCACGAATGAAGCGCCCATATGCGTGGTGTTTCCAGTCATCGCCCCTGCAAAGACACCTCCCAGGTCCACGAAGCTCAGAGCATCTACATATCCTGCCACAAGACCCAGGATGAAAATGCGCCGGCCGGAGACAGCAATTGGCATGAGGGAAGGCGACATCATGAATTCCGATATTTGACCCGGTTCAGATAAATCTGGCACGACATTCTTATTCCAGTTTTCCAGTCGTCGTCATGAGGGCCGAGGAAACGGCTTATACTGCTATGGACGTTTTCTGTGTCTGATATGCCTTCTGCTCCTGTGAAACCATCTGCTCATCACAAGGACAGGATCCACCATCTCAGACGAACAGCGCGCGCCAGGACAACACGCTGGCGCCGGATGAGTCTTTACTGGATCGGCGCTGTCCTTGTGGGTCTCACTGCCGTTTTATTTGCCAGGTTTGGTGATCAGTGCGCTGAACTGCGGACGCGCTTCGTGACGTGGCATCCCTGGGCCATGCTTGTTCTCGCGCCCGCGGGCTTTGCCTTTATTACCTGGATGACACGAACGCTTTTCAAAGGATCACAGGGGTCAGGAATTCCCCAGACGATCGCTACCCTCCACATGGGAAATTACGACGTTGTGGACCGTATTCTCACGCTGCGGATTGCCGCCGGGAAAATCATTCTGACCTGCCTTGGCCTTGTCTGCGGTGCCTCCATCGGACGTGAAGGTCCCAGCGTGCAGATCGGGGCCTCGATCATGCATGGCTTTTCACGACTGCTTGGGCAATCCAATATCGCGTCCAAGCGCAGTATGATTCTGGCGGGAGGCGCTGCTGGAATGGCAGCTGCTTTCAACACGCCGCTGGCTGGAATTGTCTTTGCTATTGAGGAGCTTTCTCACTCTTTCGAACAGAAAGCCTCAGGCCGGACATTGACGATCGTTGTGATCTCAGGTGTCACCGCTATTACCCTCATGGGAAATTATACCTATTTTGGTCATGCCGACGTCAACATCCCGGTGGGGACAGCGTGGATCGCCGTTCCTGTCTGCGGCATTGTCGGGGGACTGGCTGGGGGGAGCTTTGCCGCACTCGTCATCAGGGCTTCCAGAGGCTTACCTGGCTCTGTCGGCCGATTGGCCAAACAGCGTCCGATCATGTTCTCAGCATTGTGCGGACTGTTGACCGCGGTGATCGGCCTGATCTCCAAAGGGAATACTTACGGAACGGGCTATGTGCAGGCCCAGGCAATTTTCGCAGGAACCGACCACTACCCGGCCTCGTTCTTTATCCTGAAGTATCTCTCCATGCTGGTTTCGTACTGTTCGGGAATTCCAGGTGGAATGTTCGCACCTTCTCTTGCAATCGGCGCGGGTATCGGCGGATGGATCGAGCAGTTTCTGCCGCACACGACCCCCGGTGCAGTCGTGCTGTTGGGGACAGTCGCCTATTTCTGTGGTGTTGCTCAATCGCCGTTAACAGCAACGATTATCGTCATGGAAATCTGCGATAACCAGCAAGTGACCCTTGCACTTCTGGCCACAGCGTTTCTGGCGTTTGGTGTTTCCCGGATTGTCTGCCCTCAACCTCTCTATACTGCCTTGGCCGACAGATTTCTGGAAACGATGGACAAACCCTCGGCACGACCAGAGCCCATGCTTACGAAACAGGACTCTGCCTCTGAGGAGAAGTTACCGATCTAAGCTTGAGAGACGGGTGGAGGGGAACAGTCTTCGGACGACCCATTCCATCGTAAGTCCTTGTACGATGATCGTGAATACCACTACGCCGTAACAAACCGGCAACAGCAACTCCCGTAAGTCTCCGGCTGGCAGTCCAAGCGCCAGAGAGACCGAGATGCCGCCACGGAGGCCACCCCATGTCAGGATACCCAGGACGCGGCCTCGTTCCCATTGCCTGAGGTGGGTTGGGAGCGTTGAAAAGAGCACGCTCAAGGCCCGCACAGCAATGGATAGCGGGATGATGGCAAGCGTCGCCAAAACTGCAAACACATGCGGCTTGATCTCAAGGATTTCAAAGCCGATCAGCATGAACAGCAGGACGTTCAGCACCTCGTCAATAAGGGTCCACGCAACGTCGAGATCCTTGCGGGACGCTTCATCGAAAATGGAATGGCTATAGCTTGTTCCAAAGCACAGTCCTGCCACCACGACGGCAATCGCTCCGGACATTCCAAACTGATTGGCGATGCTGAAGGTTCCAGTGGCCAGGGCCAGCGATGTCAGCAGGTCGATATGCGGATCCCGCTGTCCCTTGAGCACCCGCAAAGCCATCCACCCGGTCAATGCGCCCAACAGACCACCACCGATTGCCTCCCGGCAGAAACTTAGCGCAATCCCGGAGGCGGTCACTTCGTGGCTTCCTCCGGTTGTCAGCCCGATCGTGACACCGAAAATGACAACACCCACGCCATCGTTGAACAGGCTTTCACCTGCAAAAACAGCCTGAAGCGGTCCCGGCAGACCCAGACGTTTTAGCATTCCTACGACTGAAACCGGGTCCGTAGGCGCGAGAATGGCACCGAGCACAATGCACCATGTAAAGGGAACCGCGTGTCCCAGCAGCGGAAATACGGACCACGCGGCGACCGCAAGAAATGCGACAGCCAGAATGGTTCCCAGAATGGAGAGGGCTGCCACAGATATCAGCTTTGCCCTCAGATGTCCGACATTGACCTGCATGGCCCCGGCAAACAGAAGAAGCGACAACGCGCCATTCAGAAGTGCCGCAGGGAGATTGATGGCTCCAAGCATCGAACGTGGAAAAGCCTGAAGGTCGTAGGCCGGAAGCAGTGAGTTCAGGATCATGACCATAAGCGACGTCAGCAACGAGAAAATCAGAACACCAATCGTGACAGGAATACGCAGTGTGTGATGATTGAGAATGCTGAAGCCTGCCGAAAGGGTCAGAAGCAGAGCAAGAAGGCTGATGGTATCCATGCCGCCACCGCTGGACACTTCCGGACCTTACGTCAAGGGAAACCGGTAATGTCCGCTATCGGGGAAAGCGCGACAGATCGTTGAACGGCAGAAATGTAGGCGACTGCTGTCTGCCTGCTAAGCAATCGGCCATCGCCGGGTACGAGATTTTCGCGTCAAAACTGTGTTAATTCTCCCCGGTTTTCTCGCATCCATTTAGCCTCCTCACTTGAGGTGCGATGAAATGGGCGTTTGAAACCCTGGCTGCACCAATCCGCGAAATTATGGCTCTGCGTCCGTTATGCCGTCTGAAGTACGCCGAAACGGCTGCAGCCGGTCCGTTAGATAGAGTCGGTGCATTCGCCGCAATTCGTCAGGCGCGCCTGACGTCGTGGGGGCGTCCTTCGCCAGCATGCCGCGCAACACTTTCATGGTGTTTAGAACGACCGCAGCAATATCTCTCGCTAGTGCGTCCTCCAACTCTGGCGCACAGACACGCAATGCTGCCGCAATTCCGGCTATGGCATGTCCTCGTGCACGATCACGGATCTCCATCTTGTCAGTCCGTGCCTCCATCAGCGCAGACAGGGATTTCACGCGAGGATGAAGCGTGACAAGCAGTTCGATCAGAACGTCCGCCAGAGCGTCCGGCGAGAGCGTGGCTGCACGTTTGGCGAGTGCCGCGTATTCGTCTTCCAGAATGGCAATATGGCGCTGCACTAAAGCGTCCGCCACCGCCTCCTTATTCGGAAAGAAACGATAGAGCGAGCCGATCTTCGCTCCGGCTCTTGCTGCGATCTCCGCCATAGTCGTCGCCTCGTAACCGCGCTCTGCCATCAGGTCCGATGCGGCTACCAGTAATTCCTCGACGCGCTGACGCCCAGCCGCGCGCAGCGGCTGAAGAGACGTTCGTTTACCCCTTGACGAATTTGAGTCCATCCTCAAATAATGCTCCTGCTTGAGTATATACTCAACTTATTAACGTTTCCGTGTGTTCCGGACAACGGTTCGGGATGGCGGTTCTAATGCCGATAGGGAAAGTCTTGCCATGATTTCACTCCCAGCCAGCAGGACGGCCCTCGTCCTGATCGATCTCCAGAAGGGCATCACGGGGCTTCCCCTGGCTCCCACACCGGGTACTGCGATTGTTAAGCGATCGAAAGAACTCGCGGCGCGTTTCCGGGCCGCCGGTGCTCCCGTCATTCTGGTAAACGTTGCATTTGCACCAGATTTCGCGGACGCGGTGCATGCGGTCGTCGATCGCTCCTTTTCACCGCCTGACGGCTTCGCACCAGACTGGGCTGAACTGGTCGACGGGCTTGCCGAACCGACCGATCTGCGTGTCACGAAACGGCAATGGGGTGCCTTCTACGGCACGGATCTCGATCTTCAGTTACGACGACGCGGTATCTCTACCATCGTGCTGGGCGGAATCGCGACCAATCTGGGGGTAGAGTCTACGGCCAGAGCAGCGCATGAGCATGGATACAACGTCGTGCTCGCCACGGATGTCATGTCCACATTCACCGAAGAGATGCAGCGCTTTGCCTGCGAAGAGATTTTCCCCCGCCTTGGCCGCGTGACGACAAGCGAGGCGATCGCGCTGGATGCGTAAACGCATGGCTCATGTCTGCGCGCCTCGCGGTTCCCAGCGAGATCATTCATGAACGCCAGAACGTCGTTGCCAGCCCAGGGCTCGGATCGACTGCCACCGGGCACATGGAAAATCGTGAGCGTCGCGGCGATCGGGTCTTTCATGGCGCAATTGGACGCCACGATCGTCAATGTGTCGCTTCCCGATCTTGTCGCGACCCTGCACGCTCCGTTTTCACACATTCAATGGGTGGTCAGCGGCTATCTGCTGGCGCTCGCCCTGACGTTGCCGCTGAATGGATGGCTCGTAAGCCGCCTCGGGGGGCGAGCTGTCTATTTATGGTGCTTCGGTGCCTTCACGCTGACATCAGGTCTTTGCGCCCTGGCGTGGTCTGCGCCGTCCCTGATCGTATTCCGTCTGCTGCAAGGCATGGCGGGCGGACTGCTCGCCCCTATGGCGCAGATGACGGTTGCCCGTGTGGCGGGCCGACAGATGCCGAGGGTCGCGAGCGCGATGACGGCACCTGTTCTGCTCGCGCCGCTTCTTGGACCCGTCGTCGCCGGTGCCATTCTCTCCGTTGCGTCCTGGCGTTGGATCTTTCTTCTCAATGTGCCGGTCGGGCTTGCGGCTTTTGCCCTTGCCGTTCTGTTTCTCCCTGACGATCGGCATGACGAGCGCCCCCGACCGCTTGATCTGACAGGGCTCGGATTGCTCGCACCCGCCCTCGTCTCGTTTCTCTACGCCATGGATCATGTCACCCGACCCTACGGATCAGCGACCCTGGGTGCGTCTCTCGTGCTGTTCGTCCTGTATGTCCGATCCGCTCGATACAAGGGTGATGACGCGCTGATCGATCTGCGCCTGCTGCGTGCACCCGCCTTTTCTGTGTCGGCGGTCATCATGTTTCTGACGAACGGGGTGTCGTTCGCCGGTCAGATGCTTCTTCCGGTGTGGCTGATCCACGCCTGCGGTGTCTCGCCCGAGCGGACAGGCCTGTTCATGGCGCCTCTGGGGCTGGGGATGATGTGCGTCTATCCGCTCATTGGCCGTCTGAGTGACCGGTTTGACGCGCGCAATCTAACCGGTTGCGGGGCTCTTTTGTCGTTGGTCGGAACAGTGATTTTGGTGGTGCTTGCTTATAGCGGTCTGAATGTCGTCCTGCTGACCATAGCATTGTTGTTGCGTGGCGGCGGTGCGGGCGCCGTCGGCATTCCGGCGATGAGCGCGGGATACGCTTCGATCGCACGCGCGGATATCCCGATGGCAACGACTGCGCTGAACATCATGCAAAGGATCGGAGGGCCGATGTTGATTACAGCGTGCGCCACATTCCTCGGGTGGCGGCTTGCGATAGTCGGTCCATCCCATGTCGCATCGGAGGCTTATGCCGAAGCATTTGGATTGCTCGCATTATTCCATGGTGTTCTGCTGTTCGCCACTCGCTTCATCCAGCCTTTAGAAAAGAAACGCCAGTTCGGATCGAACTGAACCCGTCGTGCATGGATACTCGCCTGAGAAAATAAAAATGACCCAGGCAAGACTGGCCAACGTCGTCCGCTTAAAGATCAGTCGCTTGTGCTTTGGATTGTCCGAGATGTAGGCGAGAGCAGCCCCATTCAAGCCGTCCGTTCCGACAGTTAGTCTTCTGGGGACGCCATGCCAGCTTGTGCCATTCAATCTGAGACAATCGCTGCAAGCTGAAGCGGGTTCATATAGTCGCGTATCCGAGTGACCTTCGCGTCATGCCTCTCAATGAACCAGACGTAGGACAAGCTCTTTGTGCTATCGTCGACAACGCGTTCATGATGGCCCGTTGCCTCAACAATCAGTTCGTTGCCCGCGCTACGGACGCGAATGTCGCTCAACGCGCCGAACCGGATTATAGACGGCAGATGGGCCATATAGGCCGCAATGGCGTCCCGTCCGATCAGTTCACGCGGGGCGCCCTCGGGCGCGAACGGAAATTCATGGCATGCGTCGGCTGCGTAGATCGCCATCCAGCCCGCGATATCACCTGCGCGAAGTGCGTCCAGTGCATTTTCGAGCCAGTCTGGCAGTTCGGATGTTGGTGACATGGTGCTTCCTTGATATGATTTCCGGACCATGAGTCCAGATTTACATTATATATCGGACCATAAGTCCGAAAACCAAGTAGTTCGTCGCGGACGGCCGCCGACCGCGACGAACCGCATGCTTGAGGCCGCCGATACCCTCTTTGCACAGGCTGATGTGCCTGAACGTGTGACCATGGATGCCATTGCGGCGGCATGCGGTGTCGGGAAGGGAACACTATTCCGCGCGTTCGGTAGTCGCGCTAGATTGCTCGACGCTCTCTGGGCCACAAAGATCGAAGCTCTCCGGGCAAGCGTGGAGAGTGGTGTGGCTCCTTTTCGGCAAGATACCTCACCGCAACAGCGTCTTGCAGCGTTTCTTGATCTGATCCTGACGTTTAAGCTCGACAACCGCCACCTGATCCGGGCGCTCGAATTCGGTTCGGGCATTCTGCAATCGCCGCATTATCGCTGGATGCTTGGGGTGACCGCGAGGTTCATCGAGGAAGGAACGGGCTCGCCGCCGGAGGGTGCGGCCCTTTATAACGCCCACGCCCTTCTGGCAGCCCTGCATATCGACCTAATTGAGGACATGCTCGCAAACGGGCTATCGCTGGACACGATCAGGGAAGCACAGGCCAGGCGCGCCTACATGGCAATGGGCATTACAGAATCTGACTACAAAACACTTGTACGCATTTGATCGATCATGTCTGCTTTCCAGAAATTTAAACGCCCCTGTTTATGACCGAAATGTAGGCGAAAACGGACCTGTTGTCTTCGCTCTTGCGTGCGATGAGACAGATGGACGCATATGGTGTGATCCTGGCCTGTGGTCCTCACAGGACGTTGTGTCTCGGAGTTCTATTTCATGAAGAAGTCGCGTGATGGTCTCGGCGCTTTGGCAATGGGAATTTCTTTGGGGGCTGCGTTTGGCCTCTTGATTGGAAACACGCTTCTCGGAGTGTCCGTGGGTATCGCCTTTGGCCTGTTGATTCCCATGCTACGCTCAGAAAAACATAAGGATCGATAGGACCGGGAGCCCTGTCACCCGGTTTTGACGGCTATCCGGCGTTTGGGGTTGATGGGCTGAATCCCCGGCTCGTTGTGAAGGTAGCTCAGGCCACTGCCTGAGCTACCATATCGGGGTGACGTCCGATGACCCGGACGTAGGCTACAGCGAAGTCGGGGGCCATCGCCCGTGCCTGTTCCCAGTCACGTAACGTGCCGACAGGGACGCGGAAACGGCTGGCAAATTCGACCTGAGACAAACCGAGATCGTTACGGGTTTTACGGATCAACCGCGCTCTTTGCCCACGCTCCATGCCTTCGGTGGATACCGCACGGTCTTCGGAATCCGCCGGATCAGCAGGCAGAATGATATGCTTTCTCTTCACCTTTGTTGCTCCTTCTCACGGAAATGAAGCGGGGCAGATCGTCCCGCCAGACAAACACACCGGTGAACAGCTTCTCGCCCACGACGCCAACCACTTTGTAGCGATCCTCCTCATCCTCGATGCGGATGGTGGGCAAGATCAGGTGATTATCGTCCTCGAAAATACGGTCGCCAAAGGCCAGAGACAGCTTGTGCTTTTTTTGGTTGGCGAGGTCTTTTGCGGGGTCAAACCTGTTATCCATGAGACGACAATACGGGATACCCGTAGTTATTGTAAAGAAAAAACTACGGGTATCCCGTAACTTTTGGCCATTCGACAGGTCGCCATCAACCTCATATGCCGGATAGCCGTTTTGACGTGCAAGCCATGGAAGCTGGATCGGTTGGAGTGCTGAGACTGCGTCCTGACCTGCTCCTATTGGCCCCTCCCGAAATAGACTGCCTGAACCGCACTCACAAACGCCTTCGTCATACTGCCCGGTATGACCGAGCAACTCATATCTTCCAAGCAGGCCGCCCTGCCCAGGGCATTCTCTTTTCCCTCCCTGAACTCTCCATGGATGCTCGGCAGCATGGTTTTCGCGGGGACACTGGTCCTCGGGTTTGGCTGGATGGTCTTTCCTTTCGATATCCAGATGGTCTGGACCATGGTTGCACAGGCCATCCTGTTCTCCCTGGCTCTCAGCGTTCTCGGAATGGATCTGCGGCGCCTATGGAAGACGAAAGCCTTCATGCCGCGGTGGTACGTCCCGGTGTTCGTCCCCGTCTGGGTGGCGATTGGTCTGGCTAATTTGCAGAAGGCCTACGAGTGCATGCGGGTGGCAGGTCAGCTGTGAGGCAGCGTCACCGCACTCACAACCGGACGTGGCAGACTGTCCGCACGATGACAGCAGACAGGGCAACACAGTGAAGATCGGCTGCAACCAACCCAAAGCGCGGGTTTTTCGCAAACTGAATGCAGAGACACAACGTGAGGCCTATCAGTCTGTCCTTCAGCACGTTCGGACCTGCCTGAACCGTGGGCCGTACAACGTTCTCGAACTGCGGGCGAACCTCACCCCCGAGCAGGCGGGCGCTCTGCCTGATGCTCTGGTCACGCTTGCAAGAGCCGGAGAAATCGCAGCCCTGGGGCACAGTGTCTACGCCCGCGTGCCGTGGATGCCCGCGACAAGGACTGTCGTGACGTCGCCCATTCATGACCTCGTCTTTGCGTCCCTGACCGAGCACGAAACCGCTGGCGAAATTGCACCCTGGCTTGGCCTGAAAATTGCGGTTGTGCGTGAGGCGCTCGAGGCCCTGGAACAGGCGGGCCTGATCGAGGAGCGACTGGATCCCCGTCGACCCAATCGCTACCGGATCGTCTCGCCTCATATGGCCAAACATATCCGGCAGGGCGCACAGGACCGGACGTTCACCGATATTGCCCGGCACGGTTGATCGATGGCGGTGAAGGCCTTGCGGGAGGTTATCCCCGGATCCGGTGGACAGCGTTGTGGGCAACCGGGGGGAGGACGTGTGGATTCACGCTCCGTTCGTCCCGGGCATCGTCGGGTGACCCTTTCGATTGCCAACGAACTGTCTGTCATCGGCTGGAGCGCGCGTCAGGCCGCACGCCGATCCGGGGTTTCGAAAGACCGCATCCTGCGCTGGCAGGACGGGCAGGGGCAGCCTGATCCGCACTTCCTGAAATGGCTTTCAGCCCTCGGGATCCTCCACCGCAGGCTGAGCCACCCGCTGGCGCGCGCTGTCCCGCCTCCGGGTAATCGCCCCCCGTTAAATGGCTATGCGATCACCAGTGCCCTGATCACGATCGGCTGGTCCGAGCGCGTGCTGGCCGAGCGTCTGGGGGAGCATCGCACAGCCCTTCGCCGTCTGATCGCAAGTCACGGGCATCTTCCGGTGAGAGAGTCCCGCTGGCTGGAAGCCCTGGCAGACGGGCATCGCGATCTGCCCCGCCCCCTCTCGCCCATCTGCCTCTCCCCCGATCCCTGAAAGGTTGACCCATGTGGCAACGCGTTTCGTTTCCTGACGACTCTCAGGACAATCAGGGTGCCGTCGCAGGCGGCATCGCCGCCGAGCGGCTGCGGTCCATCATCGAGCGGGTCGAGCGCCTGGAAGAAGAGCGCAAGGCGCTGAGTGGTGACATCAAGGATATCTTTGCCGAAGCCAGGTCGGCCGGGTTCGACGTCAAGGTCATCCGCATGATCATCCGGCTGCGCAAACAGGAGCCCGCAGAGGTCGAGGCTCAGGAAACCCTTCTGGAGATTTACCGCCGTGCCCTGGGAATGTAACGCCATGCGCAACGTGCCGGTCCGGGAGCGCGTTGCGGAAGTGATCAGCGAGGTTCTGGCCAGCTGGCCGAGTATTGGCCTGCTTCTGTTTGCGTTTGTCGTGCCCCGTCTCGGCGCTCTGATCGGACCTGTCTTCATCCTGGGCGGAGGCCTCGGGGCCCTGATCAGGGCCGGGGGACCGGAGATCGGCCATGACGGCCGGGATTACGGACTTGAGCGCCGACGCAGCGCCGTGTTCGCGAGCCTCGGTGCGGTCCTGCTCCTGCTGTCTCTCTCGCGCCTTTTTCCGGGAGCCGGCCTGTGACGTCCTATTCTGCACATGCGGCCTGGTCGCAGACTGTTGTGACTACCGTTCGCTATACAGGTCTTCCGGACAGGGACGCGCCTGCGGCGACGCCGCCCCGCCGTGTCGGCCGGTTCAGCTGCATCGCCGGAGGCATGCTGTTTCTTGTGACCAACGCGACGGACGGGTTCTGTGCCCTGGATCAGGTTGCGGGACCGCAATCGTGGCACCTGCACGCCCTTGGCCAGCCGCTGTTCGCGCTGACCTTCTGGCCGTGGATGCTTCTCGCCTGCGTTACACTGGCTCTGGTCAAGGTCGCCGAACGTCTCACGGGTCTGGTGCCGGCATCTGGAGACCGCAGTCGTCGCGGGATCAGGATTGTCGTGACCTGTGTTGCCCTCCTGCTCGGCGGCCTCGGCCGCTGTCTCCTGCATCCGGCCTGACCGGACTCACATTCAGCGTCCGTAGGATGAGCCTACGCAATCGGAAGAGGTGACATGCCGGAACTTCAGACGCTCCTCAAGGAAGTCGTGAGACGTCCTGCAACCTGTGACTCCCAGAAGGGTCCTCCTCTCGCCAGTCTGCTGGCGCAGCTCGCCCGCGGCGATGACGGTCATGGCCAGCGTGTCGGTCGACTGGCGGGTCTGATCGGTCATCTTGCAGGGAGTGGGCTGTGCGCCAGCTCCCTGGAGCTTGCAGGTCGACTGCACGATGCTGGCAAGCTCCTCCTGCCAGACAGCCTGTTAAATCATCCCGGAGCGTTCAGCTCCCGGCAGATGACGGTGATGCGCCAGCATCCTTCCATGGGTCTGGGGGCCCTGTTTCATCTTTCTGCCGATGTGCCGACGATCGTTCATGAGGCGGTTCTGCTCCACCATGAGCGGTATGACGGAAAAGGCTATCCCTTTGGCCTGCAGGGTGACGCCATTCCGCTGGCTGCCCGGATTGTCGGGCTGGCCGATGTCATTGACGCGCTGCTGTCGGCACGCTCTTACAAGTCCGGATGGTCGCCCCGACAGGTCAGAGCCTTCCTCCCGGAGCAGGCCGGGACGGCCTTCGATCCGCGGCTCGCAGAACTTGCGGTGGAGGCCTTTGAGGATCTTCTTGCGATCCGCCAGAGCGCCGCTCAGCCGGTGCGCGGCTATGTTCCACTGCCCGCCCAGGTCCCATTTTCTTCACGCACCATCAATCTTCGGAACGACACCCCATGATCTCACTCCCTGTTCCTCCTGCAATCCACACGTCGTCTCACGAGACGGCGCCCCTCAAGGTCCTCGCCCGGGAAGCCGACCGCCTGCTGGCGGACAACCGGAGAGAGGAAGGTCTGGCCATGATCGAGGCGCTGTACCTGCAGGCCGAAGCCGTCGTGCAAAAAGTAAGCCTGTCCCGGGGGGAGCACTGAGAAAGTCACCGGGAAGAGGTCAGACAAAGGACAGGCCGGAGCCCATCGCAACCCGTGCCGAGTGATACCGGCACGGGTTGCGTCTGTGACAGGGTCTTACTGCGGCGAGGAAGAACTGGCGTCCCCGGTCGGAGCCGTCGGTTTGTCGTCAGAGGTCATCTGGCCCGGTTTGGTCGAATGCTCGACATCATAGGCCGTGGCCTTCTCTTCGTAGGAGCCCTTGGCGCCCGGATGATCCTTGTCATACAGCGCGGCCTTCTGACGCGCTTCCTTGCGATGCTCGTGGCGGACATACATGCCCGTCACACACCCGCCCATGGCGCCAAGGACGCCATGATGATTGGCGACATGGCCGCCGACCGCACCGGCAGCACCGTATTTCACGCAACCGCCCGGCTCCGCCTGGGCGGCTGTCAGTGTCGTGGTCATCAGGCCGGCTGCAACAGCCAGCATCAGTATCTTCTTCATCGGGATCTCGCGGTTTGAAGTGGGGCCGGCATGAGGTCGACCGCTCTTGTGAAGAGAAAAACTGATGAAAGCTCAAAGAGTTGCGGCGAGGATCTGAAACACGGGGTCAGGAGAAGCGGAAGATAGGTCAGAAGAGAAAGGGGGCCAGCCACAGGCCGTCCAGCCGCCACAATGGTCCGGCCGCAAGCGGCCCGCGCCCTGGAGGACGCGCCATTGTCCCGTCCAGCCGTCTGCGCCTGCGGGAAAGCATCTGAAAAAAGAAAAGGATGTTTTCCGTGGCTACTGCCGTCACAACAGTTTTCACACTCACCGGCCCGCAGGATCGTCTGCGCCAGATCGCCGAAGAGCGCGCCTACCGGACCTGCGCACCGGACCAGATGGCGTGGGAGAACGACACCACACTGGTGATGACCCTCGAAAACGGCATCGGCACGTCTTTCCTCCGTCACGGAGACGGGCTTTCTGACGACTATCCCGACGTCAGTATCCGGGGCATGGAGTATTTTGACTGCTTCGATGATCCGGGCTTTGCCAAATGGCAGGGCGGTCAGCTTGCCTATGAGGCGGATCTCATCACCGTCTTCGGAATCCTGTTTCCGACCGACGCCTCAAAAGACTGGCCGGGCTGTAACGCCAGCTTCTGGCACAGGTCTCCGCCTCTCACGGCAGCCATAGCCGAGAACTGTCCGGACTTTGACCTGATGCCGCTGCGGAAACTGGCAGGGCCAGCGCCCGGATGGGTTCAGACCTCGGATGGCTTCGCCACCCTCTTCCTTCGATTGCCCTCAACACCCGATGCACAGGACGGTCTCGGCGTGATTTTCTATCCGGGGATCGGCAGGAGTACCCTCGTGACAGGCATCGACCGTTTCGGCGGCGTGGCCCGGTTCCGGCGTCAGGCTTATGGACAGATCAGCGCACAGTGTCCCGAACTGCGTGCTGTCCTGCGGGACTGCTGGAAGGCTGATGAGAAGAAAAGGCGCAAGGCCCGTCAAAAACGCAAGGTTCTGAGAAGGAAGACGAGGAAGGCGGGCCGGGAAGGGAAGAATAGTCTTTTTCATCTCTTCGACACGGACCCGTGGGTGGTTTGAAGGGCAGAAGAAAAGAAGGATCGGGGCGGCCCTGAAGGGTTCGTTCACCCTATTCCGCTAGGCTCCTGCGTCGCCAAGCTCCACCGAGCCACAGGGTCCAGCCGCCCTCAACCGGGCGTCTGGCCCCTGCGTCTCGGCCCGTCCGGGTAACGGTTCACCCGCGTTCTTTTCCGATGACGGACGGTCCTGGTCTGGGTGATCTGTTCGTGAGACGGCTCCTCAACCTCCCCGGCCAGTCCTGCGGACCGTCCGGGGAGGCACGTTACAGGGAGGCGGCCTCGCATCCAGCGTTCAGTCTGACAGTCGCCGTACCAGTCCGTAAAGCC
>NZ_JACRVW010000021.1:0-41163 GCF_018812085.1 Gluconobacter sp. P5H9_a | reverse complement strand
GGCTTCGGGTGCAATCGCACCGGCCGTCGCTTTCGCTCAGCCTGCACCGGCTGATCAGAGTGCTCCGGCTGCCGCTCCGGCCGACCCGTCGGCAGTGCCGCCGGCTCCGTCCTCGGACCCGTCTGCTGCACCTGCTGCTTCTGCACCGAATGATGCTGGCGCTCCGGCACCTGCAGCCGGTGATGCAGCTGCTCCTGCTGACCAGACGCCTGCTGCTGCTGCCACCCCGGGTGAAAGCGCAACGGCCGCTCCTGAAGCTCCGGCTCCGCAGGGCAACCCGTACGGTCTTGGCGCTCTGTGGGCCAATGGTGACGTGATCGCTCGTGGCGTTCTGATCATCATGGTTATCATGTCCGCTGGTACCTGGATCATCATGGTCATGAAGTTCCTGGAGCAGGGCCGTGTGTTCGCTGCCTCCAAGGAAGCTTCCCGTGAATTCTGGACGAAGCCGTCCGTTCAGGCTGGCGCTGCGTCCCTGAAGGCTTCTTCTCCGTTCCGTTACATCGCTGAAACCGGTATTGTTGCTGCAGAGCACCACGAAGGTTCCATGCGTGATGCGATCGACCTGCACTCCTGGACGGAAATGTCCATCGGGCGCTCCGTTGACACCATCAACACGCGTCTTCAGGGCGGCCTTGCGTTCCTCGGTACGGTGGGTTCCACCTCTCCGTTCGTCGGTCTGTTCGGCACGGTTTGGGGTATTTACCACGCTCTGACCGCCATCGGCATTGCAGGTCAGGCGTCCATCGACAAGGTTGCTGGTCCGGTGGGTGAATCCCTCATCATGACGGCAATTGGTCTTGCAACCGCTGTTCCGGCCGTTCTGGGTTACAACCTGCTCGTTCGCCGTAACAAGGGCGCTATGGATCGCGTTCGTAACTTCGCTGCAGACGTTCAGTCTGTCCTGATCGGTGGCTTCCGTCACGGCGTGTCTCCGGAAGACGGCGGCATGTCAGCTCCGACCACCATCACCACCAGCCAGCGGGTCTGATACTATGGGAATGAACGTCGGAGGAGGCGGCGGTGACGACGAGGTGGTGTCGGCAATCAACACCACTCCCCTCGTCGACGTCATGCTGGTGCTGCTGATCATCTTCTTGATCACCATCCCAGTCGCCACGCATACTGTGAAGCTCAAGCTGCCGGTTGATGCAAATCAGCCGACCCAGACTAAGCCTAATAATGTTGTTCTGGCGGTAACTGCGAATGGCCAGGTTTTCTGGAACACCACACCGGTCCCAACGCATCAGGATCTGCTGAACCGCCTTGTAGAGGTGGCTAAGCAGAAGCCTCAGCCGCAGGTCCAGATCCGTGGTGACGGTGCTGCCAAGTATCTGGCAGTTGGCCAGGTGGTCGCTACAGCTCAGGAAGCTGGTATCGCTCACGTGGACTTCATCACCGAGCAGCCCCACTCGAACTGAAGGTCTGCCGGGCCGTTATAGAAAGAACGGTCCGGCAACCTCTTTCACGTCACCCTTTTGGAGAACCGCCGTCATGGGCATGAGCGTCGGATCGGACAGCACGCACGAAGACGAAGGTATCGTCGATATCAACACCACGCCGTTGATCGACGTGATGCTGGTGCTGCTGATCATGCTGATCATCACCATCCCGCTGCAGACACATTCGGTGGCGATCGATCTGCCTCAGGGCAATCCTCCGCCGTCTACCGAGCAGCCTAAGCTGGTGACTGTCAGCATCAATTACGACAACAGCATTTCGTGGAACAGCGAGCCGGTCAGCTCGGAAGCAGCACTTCAGGCCCATTTTGAGGCCGCTGCTGCTGAAGGCGATCAGCCCGAGGTCCATATTCATCCTGACCGTCTTGCCGATTATAAAACGGTTGCCCACGTCATGGCTGACGCTCAGCGTCTTGGCGTGACCAAGCTGGGTATTGTCGGTCTGGATCAGTTCATGGAAGGACAGTAATTCGTGTCTTTGTCCCTTAACCGCCGTCTGAGCGCCCGCTCCCTTCTGCTGGCTGGTGCTATTGGTGCAGCTCTTGTTGCTGGGCCTGCTGCCCATGCAGATGATGTGCTGGGCCAAGCTGTCGGCAAAGATCTTCAGCAGGCGCAGAGTGCTCTTGCCGCGAAGAGCTACGAAAAAGCCATGGCTGCGGTGGATGCCGCGGATGCGGTCAAGGGCAAGACGGATTACGAATCCTATACCATTGCCCAGATGCGTGCAGCGGTCGCCGCTCAGTCCGGTAACGTGGCTGCGGCAACCAAAGCTTATGACGTTCTCATCAACAGCTTCCGCACGCCGAAGGCTGCGAAGGGTCAGATGCTGATGGCTCAGGCTACCATGGCTTATGGTGCCAAGAACTATGCGGCTGCCATTCCGCCGACTGAGCGTTACCTGCGTGAACACGGGCCTGACCCGCGCATGCAGACGATGCTGATCCAGTGCTACTATCTTCAGGGTGACTGGAAAGGAACAGCCAAGGCTGCTCAGGAGCAGGTGGACGCAACGATCAAGGCAGGCAAGATTCCTGCTGAAAATCAGCTTCAGATGCTCGCCACCGCTTATACGAACCTGAAGGACGCGGACGCCAAGACGCACGCCTACGTCCTGCTGGCCAAGTATTATTCCAAGCCTGATTATTGGGCGATGCTGATCCATGATCTGGTCGCAAATCCTAATCTGGCACCGCCGCTGGTTTTCTATGTTGAGCGTCTGCGTCTGGCGACGGGGGTCCTGAAGGATCCGTCCGACTACCAGGACATGGGTGAGCGCGCTGTTCAGCTGGGTCTGCCCCAATTGGCACTGAACCTGCTCAATCAGGGCTATGCCAACAAGTCTCTGGGTAACGGTCCGACAGCCGCTGGCGATGCGAAATTCCACGCATTTGTTGCACAGCGTGCCGCTGCTGACCGTGCACAACTTGCTCAGGCTGCTGCGTCTGCTGCCACGGATCCCTCTGCGGGTCCTGCTCTGACAACAGGTTATAATCTTGTTCTGAATGGTCAGGCTGATCAGGGCCTTGCCCTGATGAAAACCGGGCTTGGTAAGAAGCCGCACTATCCGGATCTGGCCCAGATTGAATTTGGTATGGCGCAGATGGATGCTGGTCATAAGGCTGATGCCATCAAGACCTTTGAATCCATCACTGGGAATGGTCCCGCAAAGGACGTTGCCGAACTTTGGGCTCTTCTGCTGTCTCGTCCTGCCGCTCACTGAGCTGGATAAAAGCTAAGATCTTAAGGAAAACGCCGGGTCATTCCCGGCGTTTTTTTTGTTTAGAATGGTAAGATCGAGTCCATAATCTGTTGTCCGTAACGAGGGGTTTGGATTTGGGTGATGGTCCCTCTGCCGCCATAAGAAATACGGGCTTCCGCCATCCGATCGTGAGTAACGGTATTGTCCGCCGTTATGTCCTGTGGCCTAACAATGCCGCTGACACCGAGTTCGCGTAGTTCACTGTTGACCCGGACTTCCTGTTTCCCCATCACGACGAAATTCCCGTTTGGAAGAACCTGTGTGATGGTTCCTGCCAGGCGAAGGGTTACCGTCTCATTCCGGATGATCTTTCCTGTCGCGCTGCTATCGCTACTGCTGGTCGTGTTCAGGCTGTCAGCACCCGTTACAGCGCCGATGACTCGTCCTTTGATTCCAAACAGATTTGGGATTCCAAATTTTTCGTTGGCAGCACGATTGGCTGTCGTGCCGTTATTGAAAGCAGCGTTATCGGTGATGTCCACAATGATCGTGACCAGATCCCCAACCTGAGAGGCACGCTGGTCCTTGAAGAACGCACGGCTACCACTTCGCCACAGGCTGGAGGCTTCCTGCGGAGGGGGACGCAGGGGGGGCATGGGCATTGTGACAGGGCGATAGCTTGCTGCTAATGTTGGGTCGGTAATGGACGTCATGCGTGGCGGCCGCCCAACCTCAGAGAGCTGGGCTAGCGAATTACAAGCGGAGAGGGCAGGTATTAGCCCGATCAGCCCCAGACAGCGCATAGCATGACGAGATGGAAGCAACATGTATGGGGCAATTCCGTTTGTTCTGAACAAAACGACCCAAACATATGTTTCGTAAAAAACGGGTTAACTCTGTGCCTAAGTGGGGTGTTTAGCGCACTTTTCTCCGGTTTATGAAAGTCGAAGTATCCATATTGTCTTCGTTCCAACGCTCATGCAGTGGGAGGGTCAGCATTTGCAGGATGGAAGCTAATGTCGTGGTGTGCATAAACAGGACAGGTTGAGGGCGACATCAAGGAAAATTCATTTTTGAGCGTTGATAGTTCGATAAGCGACTACATTAAAAACGGCATGGAAAAGGCTCGCATGGCTGTGGTGCAGCGTATGATGCGCATCGCCGTTTCGGCATGTGTATTGTCTTTGACCAGCGTTGTGGTGGCTGCCGAACCAGCGTCTGACTCGTCTTCGTCTGAAGGGCGTACCGCGTCTGATCAAGCCAACGGGGAAACAGAGGCTGCACCGCTTTCAGCTGGAGCGGCGGAACTCCTGCCAAAGGCTTCGGCGTATGAAGATCTGGCCGGGAATCTGTCTGCCCCGCCGTCGCTCTTTTCCTATGTGAACGATGCTCATGGTTGGTTGAGGCGCCATGGAACGATTGCCCAGTTCGACAATATGAACGAGATGATGGGTGCTGTGACGGCTCCGACCAAAGGGTATGGTTACAAGCAGGGCGCGTCTAATGCCGGACAGTATGCTCTGAATATTGTGACGGATTGGAACCGTCTGGCGAAGCTTCAGGGCTTTGCGACTCATGTGATTTTCATAGGGCGCTACGGCACAACGGCTAACCGCATGTTTGGAGACTGGCTGGCTCACAGTCAGGAAACCTATGGTGGTGGCGGAAACGTCGTGGTGCATCTTGTGATGGCATATGGGGAGCAGCACCTGTTCCAGAACCGACTGGCAATCGCAGCGGGGCGTATGTCCCAGCTTTCGGATTTCGCA
This sequence comes from Gluconobacter sp. P5H9_a, assembly GCF_018812085.1. Classification (NCBI taxonomy): domain Bacteria; kingdom Pseudomonadati; phylum Pseudomonadota; class Alphaproteobacteria; order Acetobacterales; family Acetobacteraceae; genus Gluconobacter; species Gluconobacter sp. P5H9_a. The sequence continues at coordinate 36,235 of NZ_JACRVW010000021.1, read as the reverse complement.
GCCGGTACGGTGTTCTGCTCCTTCGTGAACAATAGCTTCTGTGGTCGCCCAAAAGGTGCTTCTGATAGCGCCTATTACAGCTCTTATCCGGCGTCTGTCTGGGCGTTGCGTGTGAGGGGGCGTCCCTGGCGGCGGGATGTTTATGTCGAAACGGGTGTCTATTTTGCGGAAGAGGGAATTTATTCGGTCGCGCAGCACAGAACAGGGTTCAAGCTGAATGGCTCGAATATTGTGGGTGAAATCTTTCCTGTAGAGATTGGATGGCAGCCCATCTTCCGCCGTCCTTCCGGAGAACTTGCGTATCCAGGCCATTATAAGCTGGGCATTGCCGTGGAAACGATGGGGCGGTCTGAGAACTTTCTGGATACGCTGGGAAATCCCTATGCGGATAGCGGATATTCCGCTGCCCGACACAGCGGTTCATGGTCCACGTGGTTGATGGCGGATCAACGAATCAAAGGCTCTAGAATCAACCCACAGGGCGGTGTGACGCTGATGGGGGGGGGCGTACTGAACGAGCCTCGGACGGCACTGAGAGACCGGCAGATCTATCTGGGCGCAACCTGGAAAGGTTTCTGGGCTGCGCGGCCATCAGACACGATTGGACTGGCGGTCTCGTATGTTCATATCGCGTCAGGTGTGCAGAGAACTGAACGGATTCTTCTGGCCGCCGGCAAGTCGCTGCCATATCGGGCGACAGGTTTGCAGACGCATCAGGAGGTTGCAGAACTGAACTACACGTTCGCAATTGGCCGGGCGATGACGTTTGAGCCTGACCTTCAGTATTATCATAACCCGAACGGGCAGGTGAACTTACGGGATGCTGTCATGATGGGTTTCAAGAGTCATATCGAAATTTTCTAACTTCGTTACGTGCAGGGAACCGAGAACGGCGCAGACCGTTTCTGATGGCTTCACCGTCTTTTCGGAGGATTACTCCACGTGCGTAAATCGATATTGCTTCTTCTGGCCCTTTCCGTGTCCTGCGTGACGCTGACAGCCTGTGAACACCACCGGACGTTTGGTGAAAAGGTGCGCGACACCGTCGATCCGCCGAAGGGGCCTATCGAACGTGCCGGCCGCTCTGTGGATCGTTCTCTGGGGAACTGAGTCCCGCACCCTGCAGGAGAGTCTCTCTCTTGCCCCGTGGCTGAATGTGGTCGAGAACGAAGGGATGGCGGAATAGCCGTGCCTTCGTTCGGTGCTCAGACCCGTCAGCATGGGAGAATGATCAATGCTGCCCGTTTCGGAAAATTCGCTTCTTACGTCCTCTGACCCTCTCGGCTCCTTAGGGTGGTCGGTGTGAGGGCAGGCAATGCGAATTCTTCTTACGGGTGGTCTTGGGTTTGTTGGAACCCATTTGAAAACACGCCTTAAGGACCGGATACCCGATCATGTTCTGATTGAAGGGCAACTGAATATTCTGGACCGTGAGGCTGTAGAGCGTGTGGTACAGGACACACGGCCCGATGCCTGCATTCACCTTGCTGCCGTGTCATCGGTTCTGGAGGCCAGTCAGGACACGCAGCGTGCCTGGAAAGTCAATCTGGACGGAACGATGAATCTGGCGGAGACGTTTCAGAAACACGCCCGTCACATCCGTTTTGTCTATGTGTCTTCAGCTGAAATTTATGGTGCCTCTTTTGCGGAAGGCGTTCCCCTAAACGAAACTGCGACTGTAGCACCGTTGAATTCTTATGCAGCCAGTAAGGCGGCGGCTGATATGGCGGTAGGAATGATGGCGAAAGAGGGTCTGCACGCTGTACGGATGCGGCCCTTCACGCAAGCTGGAAGCGATCAGGATCCGAATGCCATCCTACCCTTTCTGGCCGCTCAGGTCGCTCGGGTTGAGGCGCACCAGCAGACGACCATTACGATAAACCATCCGGATGTTGGGTATGACATCATAAATGTTCGGGACGCCTGTGATGCTTATATCGATGCCCTGACGCTACCCGAGGCTCCTGCGGATGGCACGATCCTGAACATTTGCAGCGGTGAGACCAGAACGGTTCGTGCCATGTTGAATGACCTGATGGAGATGGCGAGCGTCAAAGCAGACATCTGCCTGGATTCTACGCGTCAGACACCGTCAGGACTGCAGAATATGCGGGGTGATCCGTCTGAAGCTCAACGCATTCTGGGCTGGACGGCGCAGATCTCCTGGAGAAACACTCTTGAGGAAGTTCTGAACGACTGGCGCTGGCGCATCCGGTCCTGATAATTCAGGGCATGGACCCGGCGGACAGTGACCAGGGTCTGTCTGCTGGGTCCATGCTCAGTTCACTGGTGCCTGCTCAGTGCTGTTCGTGAATGGAGGATTGTGGGCATAGCGCCCGCTCAACCAGCGCGCAGACAATGTGTGCGGCTGTAATATGCATCTGCTGGATCAGGGGCGTCCATGCAGAAGGAACGCGGAGTACGAAGTCCGCTTCTGGAATTTCGACCGACGTCTGGCCTGTAAAGACGATGGTTGTGACCCCTTGCGAGCGAGCAGCCTTGAGTGCTTCCACGATATTCGGCGAACGCCCGGATGTGGTAATGCCGAGGAAAACGTCTCCCTTGCGACCCAGAGCAAGCACCTGTCGGGAAAAGACGTGGTCGAAGCCATAGTCGTTGCCGATGGCCGTCAGGCTGGATGTGTCCGTTGTTAGGGCAATAGCGGCCAGTGGGCGACGGTCATACATCAGGCGGGCTGTGAATTCGCCAGCAATGTGCTGGGCATCCGCCGCGCTTCCGCCATTTCCGGCAACCAGCAGCTTTCCATCATCCTGCAGCGCGGATGTGATGGTCAATGCAATGCCTGCCATCATTTCTGAGCAAGCTTCATCTTTCGAGAAGGCCACCATCGTCTCGGCTGACTGGGTAAGATAATCCTGCATATAATTCCGTTCGGAAGCAGAAAGATCATTCAGCAGGGTGGATGTCTGGTTCGTGGACATCAGGGTCAAGAACTCCTGGAGCGCAATAGAAAGGGCGGTGGCGTAGCTCCTTCAGGCTCACCGACATGCCAGAGACACAGACTGTTTCGAAGCGCATCTGTCAAGCGACTGACTGATAAAGCAGTCTCGTTAACTTGTACGGTAAAGGTTGAAACGCTTTTTCCTGGTGCGTCGTTGAAGGCTTATATCCGCGAGGAGATAGCCCGGATGTCACAGCCTTCCCCCAACGATTCCAACGCACCATTCCTGACAGCCCTTCGTGCCAGTGAAGCCAATACGCCCGACAAGAGGCGCTGGTGGAAGGAAGCTGTGGTTTATCAGGTCTATACACGGTCATTCTGTGATAGCGACGGGGATGGAATAGGAGATCTTCCGGGTCTCATCAGCCGGTTGGATTATCTGCAATCGCTCGGCGTACAGGTGATCTGGCTGGCCCCGCACTATGACAGCCCGAATGTTGATAACGGGTATGACATCCGGGATTACCGCAAAGTCGATCCCCTTCAGGGGACCATGGAAGACTTTGACCGTCTGGTAGCAGGATTAAATGCCCGGGGTATGAAGCTCATTGTGGATATTGTCGCCAACCACACGAGTGATCAGCATGCATGGTTTCGGCAGAGCCGAGCCGGGCGGGATAATCCCTACCGTGATTTCTATATCTGGAGGGATGGCCGGGATAGCGGTCCGCCCAACAACTATCTGTCCATTTTTGGCGGGAGTGCATGGGAGAAGGATGAAGCGACAGGGCAATATTATTTGCACTATTTTGCCCGGGAGCAGCCCGATTTGAACTGGGAAAACCCCCAGGTCCGAGAAGAAATATATAGCATGATGCGTTTCTGGCTCGACCGTGGTGTGTCTGGCTTTCGGCTGGACGCAATCTGCTTTCTGTCCAAGTTATCAGGCCTCAGAGACCTTACGCTCGCCGAGATGGAAAGTCTGGAGCATGTTTATGTCACAGGCCCCAAGGTGCATGACTATCTCCAGGAAATGCATCGGGAGGTTTTCGCTGACCGGGACCTGCTGACGGTCGGAGAAGCTTTTGGCGTTCCGTTTGAAGAGACCCCGGCTTTTGTTGCGGAAAGCCGAAGGGAAATGACAATGGTTTTTCATTTCGAAATTGTCCGCCTTGGTCGCCATGACTGGCAGGTACAGGACTGGACGATCAAGGATCTCAAGGCCGTTCTGAGGGGGGAAGACACCTCTTCTGGTCCAGAGGGCTGGCTGACATCTTTTCTGGAAAACCACGATAATCCCCGAGCTGTCTCATGGTTTGGAGATCCGTCGCCCGAAGGGCACGGCCCATCAGCCAAGGCTCTGGCAACAATGCTCCTGATGCGACGTGGGACGCCCTATATCTATCAGGGGCAGGAAATTGGCATGACGAATATCCGGTTCGATGGGATCGAGGATTTCGAGGACATCAACGCTAAGGGTATCTGGGAAAATACTGTGGGCATTGGAAAAATGTCTGCGAAAGAGGTTCTGTCCAGTCTTTCAAAAATCAGCCGGGATAATGCACGAACACCTATGCAATGGGATGGAACGTCGCGCGCGGGTTTTACGAGTGGTGTGCCTTGGTTTCGGATCAATCCAAATCACACAGACATCAATGTTGCTCAGCAGGAAGCTGATCCTAATTCGATTCTAAACTATTACCGGCACTTGATTCAGCTGCGAGCTACGCATCAGGCGCTGATTTACGGTACATTTGAAGACGTGGATCCAGACCACCCTTCGGTGATTGCGTTTACGCGTACGCTAGAGGACGAGCAGTTACTTGTTCTGATCAATATGTGTGGGGAACAAGAACACTATATTCTGCCGCATGGTCTGAAAATATCTGAGGTTCTGATCGACAGCACGTCTGCTCAGGCAGCGGACGTGCTGCCTGATCTGAAGCCCTGGCAGGCAGGCGTTTATCGGCTGGCACCACCCGCGGATATCTGAAGAGACGTCTGCTCAGTTAGGCAGCCTCAAAAAGTTCTTTGCCCACCAACCCAGACTTCCGCGATTTGCAGCGTGTCATCCAGAACGGTGAAATCGGCCAGGAGGTCGGGAGTGATTGTGCCCCGATCATGAAGGCCAAGATAAGTCGCTGCATTGGTGCTAACGAGCCGTGCAGCCTCCGGAAGTGACTTCCCGGCCTGCACGGCGTTGCGCACAGCCTGATCAAGGGTCAGGACACTTCCTGCCAGAGAGCCGCCGGGAAGGCGGACAACGCCGTCCTGGATCAGGACGTCCTGCCCTCCCAGACTGCTGGGGCCTTCCGGTTCACCCGTTCCCCGCATGGCATCTGTTACGAACAGGAGGCGGTCTCCCATAACGCGTGAGGCCAGACGAAAGCTGGCGGGGTGCACATGGTATGTGTCGAAGATCATCTCCGCATAAGCGGTATCGCTGCACATGAGTGCCGTTACAGGGCCGGGTTTGCGCCCCTCAATTGCAGACATGGCGTTGAAAAGATGGGTCGCACCGACGGTGCCGCCAGTTCCACAGACGAGGCAGATGGCGCGTTCGGCGCCTTCATAATCTGTGGTGGTATGGCCGAGACTGACCCTTACGCCAGCCGCTGCAAAACTGCGCATGGCACTTTCTGCATGGTCCAGTTCGGGAGCAAGCGTGACGACGCGGACACACCCGGTTTCGACAGCTTCATGAACCCGGTCAGGGGAGGGAGGAATGGCAAAGGGGGGCTGCGCACCCAGCTTGTGGGGACTCACAAACGGCCCTTCCAAATGGGCTCCATGAATGCGCGGACCGTTTTCCACCCCGCGTTCACAGACTTCCGCAACGGCTCTCAGGGCATTCATTACGTCATTCCAGGGTGCCGTAATGGTTGTCGGGAGAATGGTCGTAGTGCCGTGAGACATGTGGAACCGGGACAGTGTTTCAATGGCTTCCACGCCGTCCATGGTGTCGGCCCCACCGCCACCGTGAACATGTCCATCAATGAAGCCCGGAAGAATGTAACGATTGCCGGCGTTTTTCAGTGGCTCAAGATCGTGGATATGGGTGCCGAAGGTCACGCGACCGGGGACGATCCGGTCCCGGAGTACGAGATTTCCATCGAGATGAGACGTCATTGTTTCTGGTCCAGTGGGAGAAGGCCCGTCTGTCCGTAGCGGCGAGCGTAGAAAAGAACTGCGAGATAGGATGGCAGAACGAGGAGGGCGAACATTGCCTGAAACCCGACATAAGGCTTCAGCAGGACATAGATCTGCGGAATGATCGCACCGCCGCTATACGCCATGACAATCAAGGCCGATGCCAACGGGGTCCAAGGGCCGGCACCCCGAATGGCAATTGGGAAGATCGTCGGCATGATCATAGCATTTGTGGCGCCCAGCAGAGCGACGCAAAGTACGGAGGCGTAACCATGTGTCAGGAAGGCCGCAATGGTCAGGATGCAGCCGCCAATGCAGGAGAATTCAAGAAAGCGTTCCTGCGTGATGATGCGTGGAACAACAACGAACCCGGCGACATAACCAGCCAGCATTCCGGCGAGGGTCAGGGAGGTGAAGAACTTGGTCTCGCTTAGGGGAAGGCCAAAGCCCTGCCCATATGTCCCGATAGCGTCGCCCGCCATGACTTCGATACCGACATAAATGAACATGGCTGCAATGCCGAAGACGAGATGCGGCCGGAAGATTTTCTCACTGCTTCCGCTCACGCTTGGAAGTGGCGGAGCCTGAAGTTCCGGCAGGGGGAAAAAGATCACGCCCACGGCAGCGACCAGAAGAACGACAGCCATGCTCATATAGGGCGCATAAATGGCATGGACGAAGCTGTTTAGAATGGCGTCTCGTGCTTCTGGTGTTGCAGCAAGCTGCGCTTTCTCCGCGACATTCCCGATATCGCCCATGACGACTGTGGCCAGGACGATAGGCGCCAGAATGCCGGCAAATTTATTACAGACACCCATGATGGCGATACGCTGGGCGGCCCGTTCGGACGGACCAAGCAGGCTGACCAGTGGGTTGATGACGACTTGCATCAGTGCAAGCCCTGAACCCAGCACCAGAAGCCCAGCCAGTGCGCCGCCATAAATGCGCATGGAGACGAATTGCCCGAAGAGGGTCACGCCTGCCGCACATAAAACCAGTGCTCCAGACAGACCGCGACGTAGACCTAGTGAACGGGCGACAAATGATGCGGGAATGGAGAACAGGAAATACGACAGGTAGAAGACCAGAGGCACCAGAAAGGCGCTGACGTCTCCCAGTGAGAACGCAACCCGGACAAACGAGATCAGTGGTCCGTTCAGCCAGGTCACAAAACCCATCATGAAGAAGATGGCGGCGGCAACACCAAGTGGACCAAGGCCGTATGAGCCAGTCAGGCTATCCGGGGAACGGTTCATGTCACTTCTGCTCCACAGGCCTGATCGTACAGGCCAAGAACTGTGTCGATTGCGGAAAGAATTATGGCGCGCGGATGCCGTGGAAGCAGTCCGTCGCGGATTTTTTCGTACTGCACAGGCAGGAATTGGCTCAGAAGCGGGTCTGGCAGCCCTGTTTCCTCAAGCTGGCGCAGAAGCGTTTCAACGGCGGCTTCCGCATCAGGTTGAGGCCAGTAATAGCGGATGCGGTCGCTGTACGCATAGTGACGGAGAATGGCGAGCTTGCTCTCCGTGCCTTCATAATGCCCACGCCACTGCGCAGGCTGCTGCGTCATGATCCGTTCCATAGCCGCCCGCAGGCTTTCCTGTTGCGGCAGAAGGACGGAGCGGATGCTGTCCAGCCCATACAGGGCTTCACGCAGGGCAAAGGTCAGGCCGGGTCCGACTTTCAGAAGCAGGAAGCCGTCTTCCACAAGCGCGCGCAGGGCGGAGAGAGGCTGATAATCGGTCGAATGGGCCTCAAAGATCTGGCCCGACATCTGGTTCAGCGTGGCCGAGAGGGATTGCGCACGTGGCCGGTCGTAAATCACGACGTCTTCTACACCGAATTCCACGCCCGGCTGGACGACAAGGCCGATCACACGGCCCCAGACATCATCGCCCAGAACCCGGCGAAACAGCGTTTCATGAACCTGAAGTGTTGCAGTGGCAGCGTCTGGAGATGTTGGCTCCAAATGGTCCAGAGCCTCAGCCGCACCACCCGGAACAGGGACTTCCGTTCCAATGATATAGACGGCCTGACCGGGAGCCGCGCTTTCGGCGCGCTGTGCAAGGGCGCAGGCGCGTTCGGCAACGGTTTCATCGGAAAGCGCAACCGGCTCGCCCGTGCAGCCCATGCTGGCATCAAGATGCAGTTTGACGAAGCCTGCTTTCGCAAAGGCTTCGATCATGGTCAGGGCCTTGTTCATGGCTTCCTGCGCGGGCAGGGATTTCCATGGATTGGGGCCAAGATGGTCGCCGCCCAGCAGAACAAGATGCGCCGGGCAGCCGACTTTAGCGGCAATTCCAAGCACAAGATCCCGGAAATCTGCCGGGGTCATGCCGGTATAACCCCCATCCTGATTGACCTGATTGCAGGTTGCCTCGATCAGGACATGTCTCTTGGTCTGGGCAGCGCGTTGAAGCGCTGCCTCCAGTACCAATGGGTGTGCGGAACAGACAGAGGTCAGGCCTTGACGTTGGGCTTTCGGAACGTCTGGATCGTGCGTCTGGCGAACGAGGTTCAGGAACGGAGAAAGGCTCATGAATCAGGCGATCGTCACAACTTTGGTCAGATGACGAGGGGCCAGAGTATCCAATCCCTTTGAGCGCGCGACATATTCGCCGAAAAGCTGAAGCACTGGCAGAACGACCAGCGGGCGAACATCTGCGCCTTCCTTAACGGAAAGAGAGACGGTGCCGGGGCCACCAATGCCGAGAACGCGTGCGCCCTTGCCGATCAGATCCTTGGCAAGAATGCTCTCTTCTTCCAGCGTGTCTGGGTGGTACAGGAAGACGACGAGAGAGCTGTTATCAATCAGGCTGATCGGGCCGTGACGGTATTCCAGTGGATGATGCGCCTCCGTCTGGCTGAGGCTCATTTCCTGAAGTTTCAGGGAGCCTTCGCGGGCAACGCCATAAAGTGCTCCAGCGCCCAGGAACACGAAATGGGAACGGCCATTGATCAGAGCCTTAAGCTGCGGATCTGCGGCGTTAAGGAGTTCCTCGGCAGCCTTTGTTGTTTCCGGCGTGACGGAAATACCCGCATAACGCAGGCCCATCAGCAGCATCAAACTGGCCGACGCTGTCATGACGATGCCTTCTTCCGCATGGGTTTCGGCCAAGACGGTTTCGTCAGCGTTCTTCTCGAGACTGGTCTCTTCCGCGCAGGTGAAAGCCGTGACGTGCAGCCCGTTCTTTCGGCTTTCGATGGCAGCGGCGACTGTCTCAGTCGACTCTCCGCTGCGTGAAAGAGCCAGAATGTTTGGGCGGATTGAGGACGGCACATAATCCTGCGGGCGGCGTGTCCACTCATTGCCTGCAACGGCACGCGAAAACACACCGTTGGCGTTCAGGCTTGCCGCGATTGAATCTGCAATATGAACTGATGTGCCACAGCCCACGACGACCGTGAAAGTCTCCGGGTCTGGATGCACATCCTGCATGTCTACCTGGTTCCAGAGGGGAAACTGTTTGCGAATACCGCGCTCGGTAGCGTTCATAAGAAAACCTTTCAGGCCCCTGAGCCTACGGTGTCGAGGGTACGGGAGAGGGATTGAATCCAATGTGTATCTGCTGCCCATCCGGCTTGGCGGGCGGCAGAAATGAGGCCTCCGCCAATGGGAGGGAGAAGGGGCGGGCGAGGTGCTCCGCATTGTTTTGCGATGGCATTTCGCAGGTACGCGCTTTGAAGCGTACCGCCCGCATAGCTCCAGGGAAGGTCTAATTCCGGCATTTTTCTACGCGCCGCAATGATATGCGTGGCCAGATCGGATGCGGCCTGGTCCAGAAGAGCCATGGCCGGGACACAACCGTCTTCGGCCAGGGCAGATACGTGACGGGCGAGAGCTGCAACGGCAGAGCGGGGGTGCTCAAGAGTGCCGTACCATTCCAGAAGGGCGGGCGTGCAGAGTTCCGGGCTGGATGGCAAGCCCATGGCCTCAGTGAAGGGCGCCAGGAAGCCGGCATCCTGTGTGTTTCGACCATCCAGAATATGCGTCAGAAGTGCCAGAGCGTTTCGGCCGATCTGGTAGGCGCTGCCTTCATCGCCAAACAGGCTACCCCATCCGCCGACCCGGCAATGCTTGCCCGCAGCATCGGACGCCCATGCCATGGAACCTGTGCCAGACAGAAGAAGAATGCCGGGCTGCCCCCCAAACGCGGCTGAACAGGCCATGTCCACATCATTTGTGAGGGAGTATGGAATGTCTCGGAGATTTTCGGAGACAGCATTTTTTTGCCGGGCGCAAAGCGTTTCACTTTCGCCGTATCCGGCTAGTCCAAGTCCGACAGACTGGGTCTCGACAGGGAGTGCCTGAAGGAGGCCTGTCAGCCTCTCGCGCCAAAGCGGTTGATCGAAAGGGTTTGTTCCACCTGTCTGCCGGCTCACGGCGACTGTTCCATCCTGACGAAGGACAACAAGGAGAGTCTTGCTGCCCCCGCCATCAATCGCTGCGATACAGGGTTCAGTCACGGCCAGGCTTTCTTTGCGGGTAGTACGATCCTCATCTGATCAGACTAGTCAGAGGCCAGTCATGTCAAGTCATCTTTCTGAGCGAAACGTTCCGATTTCGATCATTTTATGAGTGTTTTTTGAAAAATATGGGTATGCTGAGGCGCACCGTGTCATGGCTCAGTAGGGAGAGCGTCTTTTGGCTTCTGACCGGCTGGCTCAGATCCGGCATTACCTTTACCTGAACGGAATGAGTGGTGTCCACGAACTGGCCCGACAGGTGGATGCCTCTCTTGCGACGATCCGGCGGGATCTTCAGTTGCTTGAAGAGCAGGGCATTGTCATCCGGACACGCGGCCGTGCTTCCCTGACTGCTTCCATCGATCGAGAGGTGGCGTTTGAGGCGCGGGAAAATCACGCACTCGAACACAAGCGAGCCATTGCGGATCTGGCCTTTTGCCGTATCGAGCGAGAATCAAAGGTTTTCTTCGACGCCGGGACAACCGTTCTGCAGCTCGCGCGACGTCTTCGCATTTCTCCCATGCCGCTGACGGTCTTTTCCAACAACATCATGGTCTCGGAAATGCTGAGCGGTGTTGAAGGTGTCGAGACGATTCTTCTGGGTGGCAGAGTGAGGCATACCAATCGCAGTCTGGTCGGACTTTTGGCAGAGCAGGCACTGGAGAAACTCTGGTTCGATCAGGTATTTCTCGGCGCCAGTGCTGTGCAGGCAGATGCGACGATTTCGACGCCTGATGAGGAAGAAGCCAAGCTCAACGCGCTTATGATGAAGCGGACGGATACGTGCTTTCTTCTTGTGGATAGTACAAAATTTGCGCGCCATTCCACTTACAGTGTCGGGTTCCTGGATCAGGTTTCCTGTATATTTACAGATACCGATCTTGATGCCCGACAGGTTCAGTCTCTGCGAGACGACGGGCATGACGTCGTGCTCGCAGGGCATGCAGAAGGAAAAATATAGGATGCTGAACGAGCCCAAAATTCTGGCTGAGATTTCAGGCCTGGCTGATCTTTATGAAAAAGCGTTGGGTGAGAATGATCTTCAGACCCTGGATGACCTCTTTTATGCGGGGCCGGAGACAGTCCGGTACGGGGTTGGTGAAAATCTCTATGGCATCGAAGAAATCAGGGAATTCCGGAAGCAGCGGCCAGGAGGCTCTCCGCCACGGGATGTGCTGAAACGCGTCATCACGGTGATTGGTCAGGATGCTGCCGTGGTTGATCTGGAGTTTCAACGCCGGGGTGGTTCCAAAATCGGCCGTCAGAGTCAGACATGGTTTCGTACACAGAATGGCTGGAAGATTCTGGCTGCGCATGTTTCCCTGATGGCCGACATATCCTGAAGACTGACTCTGAAGAGGCGACGGCAGCAGCATGAATCTTTCGGAAGATAAAGAAATCGAGGTTCTCGCAACGGCGAATGGCCTTGTGATACCCGCTGAATTTCATAAGGGCGTTCGGATGAACCTCGACCTTCTGCGTTCCTATGCGACCCTGATCGAGGGAATGGAACTGTCAGACAGGCTTGAGCCTGCGTTCGAGTACGAACCATGAGCGGGCTTGAATTTCGCACGCTGGACATTGCTGCGCGTGTTCGAAGCGGCGAGTTATCTGCAACGGACGTGACCAAAGCTGTTTTTGCAGACATCGCCGAGCGGGATGGAGCATTGAATTGCGTCACGCGTCCCCTCACGGATCGGGCATTTGCCGCTGCCGCTGCGGTTGATTCTGCTGTTGCGGAAGGCCGTGATCCTGGCGCGTTGGCGGGTATTCCATTCGGGATCAAGGATCTGTTTGATGTGGCCGGTCAGGTCACGACAGCGGGTTCGAAGGTGCTGGCAAATGATCCGCCTGCGACGCGGGATGCCGCACTCGTGGCACGTCTGATCGACGCTGGAGCCATCCCTGTAGCACTGACAAACATGGACGAGTTCGCTTACGGGTTTGCGACCGACAACGCCCACCATGGCGTCACGCGTAACCCGCATGCGCCGGATCATTTGGCGGGTGGCTCGTCAGGTGGGTCAGCGGCTGGGGTGGCGGCGCGCCTGTTTTCGCTTGGACTGGGGTCCGATACCAATGGGTCCATCCGCGTTCCGGCCTCCTTGTGTGGTGTTTGGGGACTTCGTGGAACGCAGGGGCGTTTTCCAATTGAGGGTAGCTACCCGTTTGTGGCCAGCCTCGACACAGTTGGGCCTTTTGCGGACAGTGCGGGAGGCTTGAGAGCGTGTTTTGAGGCATTGGTACGGACGGAAAACGCACCTGTTGATGTTGGTGGCTTGAAAGTGGCGCGTCTGGGTGGATGGTTTGCGGAGAACATGTCCGCTTCCATGCAGGAAGCAGTAAACGCACTGGCGGCCCGGCTTGGTGCCAAAAATACGGTGGAACTCCCTGAAGTTGCGCGGGCGAGAGCGTCTGCTTTCGTGATCAGTGCCTCGGAAGGAGCAGCACTTCATCTGCATCGGCTGCGCACACAGGCGAAAGATTACGATCCGTCAGTGCGTGACCGTCTGCTTGCTGGTGCCCTTTTGCCGGCTTCCCTGATTTTTCAGGCGCATCGTCTGAGGAACTGGTTCCGCGCACGGATGCACGAGGCTTTTGCTGATGCAGATATTCTGCTGGCGCCTGCTGTGGTGGGTGAGGCACCGCGCTTTGATCAGCCATTGATTGAAGTAGGGGGTAAAATGGTCTCTGCGCGTGCCAATCTGGGGCTTTATACGCAACCGCTGACGTTGGCAGGCTTCCCGGTTTTGACGGTCCCGATGAAAACGGCAGGACTGCCGTTGGGAGCCCAGCTTATTGCGCGCCCGGGCAGGGAAGATCTTCTTCTGGCTCTAGGTGAATCCCTTGAGCGGGATGGAACTGCCGAAGCTCGATTGGTCTGAGCATGAGAAGGAGGCGCTTTTACAGGAGCGCCTCCTTCTCTTTAAGTTACCAGGCCGCCACGGAACCATCGCTGCGTGGGTCGGTAGCCCCTTCGAGGCGACCATTCGCATGCCTTACGATGGCTCCGGCATGTCCCATGATGGATGACATGCCAGGAAGCTGCTCAATCACATGTCCTGCATCGTGAAGAGCCTGCACCACCGTCGGATCAAATCCAGGCTCCAGTTTGAGCGACGTACTTTCCTGCCCCCATGTGCGACCCAGGAGCCAGCGGGGACGGCAGATCGCCTCCTGCAGTGGAACACCGTGTCGGGCATAGCGGCTGAAAACGGCGGCCTGTGTCTGGGGTTGGCCTTCACCCCCCATGGTTCCGTAAACCATGACGCGGCCATCATTGAGACGCGCAGCAGCGGGGTTCAGGGTGTGGAAAGGCTTTGAGCCTGGAAGCAGGCAGTTCCAGCCAGAGGGTTTCAGGCGGAATGAAGATCCACGGTTCTGCCAGAACAGACCGCTTTGCGGCAGCATCACACCGGAGCCAAACTCGAAATAGAGGCTCTGGATCATGCTGACGGCTACACCATTGCTATCAATGGCACCCATCCAGGTCGTGTCGCCCCACTGGGTTTCTTCCGTCCAAGGGAATGCTTCTGTCATGGAAATGCGGGCGGCCATTTCGTCCAGCGCTGACGGGTTTTGCAGAAGGGCGCGAATATCGTCTTCCGCGGTTGAGCGGCCATCGATTTCGCGATTTCGGTAACGAAAAGCCTGCTTCGTGGCCTCGATCAGTCCGTGAAGGTGCTCATAACTTTCTGGCGCGTCGCATTGTGGAAGACGATCTTCCAGCGCGAGGATCAGCAGAGAGGCTGCACCCTGTGTTGGGGGTGCCATATTATAGAGCGTCCCCATCGACGTCTGAACATCCAGCGGCGCTTTGACTTCAGCGCGATGAGACAGGAAGTCGTCCAGACGCAGGGGGCTGCCAGCGGCCTCAAGATCGGCCGCCATGCCTTTTGCCAGATCGCCCTCATAAAAACTCCGCAGACCGTGATGCGCGAGGCTTCGGAGTGTAGCCGCCAGAATAGGGGAGGTCTGAATTTCCCCTTCCTGCCAGGGAATATCGTCAGGGATGCAGAAAGACCGAAATGCCTCGTTTCCACAAAGCTCTGCCTGCTTTTCCTTCAGAAGTGCGGCTTCGCTCTCCGAAACGACGCGTCCTGTGCTGGCATAATGGATGGCATCGCGCAGGAGGCGATCTAGCGGGAGAGAGGGCTGTTGCTTGGCACTTTCTTTCAGGGCTGCTTCCCATCCAGAGACCGTTCCGGCGACGGTATTGGCCGCCAGACCGCCGCGCCAAGGGATGACGCTGTGGCCAGCCTGAGCATACAGATCCAGCGTGGCATTTCTGGCCAGCCGTCCGCAGGCATCAATCGCCATGGTCTGCCCGTTCGGATAGGAAATCAGCCAGAACGAGTCCCCTCCGAGGCCAGTCATGTGGGGGTAGACCGCAGCCAGTGCGGCGGCTGTTGCTACAATGGCTTCAATAGCTGTCCCGCCATCCTTCAGGACGTCCAGTCCTGCCTGACTTGCGAGGTGATGAGGGGATGTCACCATCCCGCGGAGAGAATTGGGCGTCTGCATGGAAAATACCCGTCAGGCAGGAGGGGAAGATTGGAGGCGGGAGATATGGTCACACAAAGTCTGGATCAGCAGCTCTTCTGGCCCCTGAGCCGTCTGGTGACGTGTGGCCGCAATGAAATCGACATTCGGGATGCGCGGCAGGGAGGGCATTTCGCAAAGGGAAAGCCCATCAGACTCTCGCAGAAACCCAGGCTGCGCCGTAATGCCGTATCCTGCACGGACAGCGGCCAGAATTGCGCTCAGATTGCCGCTGGTGAAGGCGATGTGCCAGGGGAGTTCGGCACGGTTCAGGGCTTCGATTGCAAGGCGCCGGGTGACGCTGCCTTCCGGGAACGTCACCAGTGGAATGGACTGGCTTTCTGTGAATGGTGTTTGCGCTGGGCCAAACCACCGTAACTCTTCGGTCCAGAGCTTTTGACCATGCGTTTCGGAAGAGCGCCGCATACCGCAGAGCAGATCAATTTCGTCATTGTCCAGAAGGCGCGTCAGGGACGCACTGAGCCCGACTGTCATTGTGATCTGAAGAGACGGATGGGCAGCGCGAAAGACACCCAGAATTTCCGGGAAACGCGTTAAGAGCAGGTCTTCCGTTACCCCCAGCCGTATGGTGCCGCGCGGTGTACCATCCCGAAAATAGGCAAACAGACTGTCTTCAACCTGCAGAAGGCGTTGCCCTAATGAGACGAGGGCCGTGCCGTTTTCCGTGAGGCGGACGGTCTTGGTGCTGCGTGCCAGGAGACGGGTGCCCAGTTGCTCTTCCAGTCGGCTGACATGCTGGCTGATGGTCGACTGACTGACACCCAGCATCTGAGCGGCAGACGTGAAATGCAGAGTTTCTGCGACCGCCAAAAACGACTGAAGATGCATGGGATCAAGGTGGGTTTGATCTTTCATGCGAATATGTGGGGTGAGTTTTATCACGAGGTCAACTTGATCTGGTCCCGTTATGAGCGCAAACTTTATCCAAGATTGTACGTCCTTCTGGCGGAGACAAAATGACAGCCCACGGAGCCCGTGCCGTTCAACGGTGCCGCATTCTCGTTGAACCTCCATTCAGCGAGACGGCTGGTAGCCTTTTCCGTTACTGGCTCGGAACATCTTATCGGCATACCCTCGCTCAGGTCCAGATCTGGATGGAAGAAGCGGGTATGGATGTGCGAACGGATGCCGTGGGTAATCTGGTTGGTCGCTATGAGGGCACGAACCCAAAGGCCCCGGTTCTCCTGATTGGTTCGCATCTTGATACGGTGCGGAATGGGGGAGCTTTTGACGGCAACCTCGGGGTGATGCTGGGAATCGAGCTGGTTGCAGCCTTGAAGGAACAGGACACACGCTTTCCATTCTCGATCGAGGTTATTGGGTTTGGTGACGAGGAGGGATCCCGGTTTCCTGTTCCCATGATCTGCTCCCGAACGATGACGGGGGAGATCAGTGCCGTTCCTCAGGGCGTAACGGATTCTCAAGGCATGACGGTTGCCGACGCGATGCTGGCATATGGTCTGGACCCGTCGCAGCTAAAGAATGCAACGCGCCGACCAGAGGATATCCTGGCGTTTATCGAGCCGCATATCGAACAGGGCCCTTGTCTGGAAGCTGCGGATGAGCCCTTGGGCGTCGTGACCGCGATTGCTGCCCAGACCCGCCAGCGCGTCATGGTCAAGGGGCAGGCCGATCATGCTGGTACTACGCCAATGACCTTGCGCCGCGACGCACTAGCTGGGGCCGCAGAGATGATGCTGGCTGTGGAAAAGCGTGGAGTGAACGGCGCCGGAAACCTCGTCGCAACGGTTGGACAGATGGAAGTGACGCCCAACACGTCTAACGTCATTCCCGGAGATGTCTGGTTTTCACTGGATATGCGTGCAGGCTCCAATGAACTCCGTGATGCGCTGGCGGAGGGCATCAGGTCCGATATTCGGGACATTGCGAACCGGCGCGGACTAGAGGTTTCCTTTACAGCTCCACAGAAATTGGCAGCGGCTGCCTGCTCCCCAGGGATCATTGAACGGTTCGCTTCGGCTGTTGAAACGGTGACAGGGCGTTCCGCCCCACGGCTTCTCAGTGGCGCCGGGCACGACAGCATGGCTATGGCAGGCTTCTGCCCGATGGGTATGCTGTTTATTCGCAGTCCGGGTGGCCTGAGCCATCATCCAGATGAGACGGTGCTTGTGGAAGATGTTGAACTCGCCCATCGCGCCCTGCTCGCTTTCGTCAAGGAATATCAGTCATGACTTCGTCTTTTGCTCAAATTGATCCGCCGTCGCGCCTGCTGATGGGTGCAGGGCCTGCCAATGTGCACCCACGCATTCTGCGAGCTATGGCAACGGACGTCATTGGCCAGATGGACCCGGAAATGACGGCTTACATGGATGAAACCATGGCGCTGTACCGGGAAGTCTTTCAGACAAAAAACCACTGGACGCTGCTGATCAACGGTTCTGCCCGCTCGGCCATTGAGGCTGCTCTGGTTTCGCTGGTTTCTCCGGGTATGAAGGTGCTTATCCCGCGGATCGGGCGCTTTGGTCTTCTGCTGACAGAGATTGTTCACCGGTGTGGTGGCATTCCCTGCCCCGTAGATGTTGAGTGGGGGCAGGTCGTTGATCCGGCTGCCATTGAAGCTGCCATCATCGAACACAAGCCTGGCCTTGTCGCGACCGTGCACGGTGACACGTCCACCACGACTGCGCAGCCTCTTGCTGAAATTGGTGCGATCTGTCGCCGTCATAATGTCCTTCTGTATGTCGATGCGACTGCGACGCTGGGTGGCATGGAATTCAAGACGGACGCCTGGAACATCGATGTCGCCACCGCTGGGCTTCAGAAATGCCTGGGTGGACCGCCGGGTTCTGCGCCGATCACGCTATCGGATCGTGCCGTGAAGGCCATCCTGCGTCGGCGCCATGATGAGGCGGGTATTGCTACGGGCCAGCCGCAGGGCGAGGGGCCGGTAATTCAGTCGAATTACTTCGATCTGGCGATGCTCATGAATTACTGGTCTCCGGCACGGATGAACCACCACACCGAAGCGACGTCCATGCTTTATGCGTCCCGCGAGGCTGCTCGGATCGTGGTTGAGGAAGGTGTGGATGCTCGTGTCGCACGTCATACGCGTGCTGGACGGGCCATGGTGGCCGGTCTGCGGGCGATGGGGCTGCGCGTCTATGGCGACGATGCTACGCGGATGACCAATGTGACTGGCGTATGGGTTCCGGAAGGGGTTGATAATGCCCGTGTTCGCGAGTTGATGCGCAAGGACTTTGAAATCGAGATCGTCTCGTCTTTCGGTCCACTGACCGGCAAGATCTGGCGTATTGGCGCTATGGGTGTAAATGCGCAGAAGCACAAGGTTCTGCTGACCCTGGCTGCGTTTGAGGCTGTTCTTGCAGGCGAGGGTGTCAGTCTGCCGCGTGGCGCTGGAGTTGATGCTGCCCGTGCCGTTTGGGATGCAACCTGAAGAATTTATTACTCAGATTGGGCCGGATTTAATCTTTCGGGTGATTTTTCCGGCCTGACCCACTTTTCTTGCCGCCGCCACTTTCTTTGTTGACGGTCGCCCAAGCACGGCTTTCGGCTTCGTTCTTTGAGACGCCGTGCTTTTCGTAGTTTTCTTCAATATGTTCAGCCTGACGTTTTTGTTTGTCCGTGTAGGCTGATTTGTCTCCACGCGGCATGGTCTGTCCTCCTGAAAACAAGGTGTATGACGCCTTTACGCGTTAGCGTGGTTGGAGTTTTGCTTGATTGTGCTGTCAGATGTGACGTTTTCATAGAATGTAAGATGGTTTTCTTTCATTAAGGGCTTGCCAAGCTCAAAAGCGTTAGTTAAAACGCGCCCACCTCGATGGATGCGCCGGTGTAGCTCAGCTGGTAGAGCACGTCATTCGTAATGATGGGGTCGGGAGTTCGAATCTCTTCTCCGGCACCATCGAGGTATTTTCCTTAAAATAGATCAGGCTACCAGGCACACAGTTCCAGTATGCAGACGGGCTTTGATGTCTGGTTTTTGTCAGATTATTGCCAGAAAGTTTTCTGGCTCTGGGCAAATGCTGTAAAATAGGTCTACCATTCGGCATCAGATCCTGATGCGTGGGCCACGTTGTGCTGGCTGCACTGTCTTATGGCGGCTCCATGCGTTAGGTTAGGAGCGTCATGACTGACCGTTTTCATAAACGTCTTTGGCAGAATGCCGTCAATCTTTCCCGGAGCCCGCAGCGGCCACGTGCGGCGTTGCATGTCGTGGAAGGTCTGCACGAATGCTCTGTCTGTGGGTTGTTCCAGAGAGTTCCGGAACTCAAGCCGGGTTTCTTGGCTGAGTGCGAGCGATGTGGTGCGCAGATTGTGCGGCGACGCAAGACCTCTGTCATCGGAGCGCCCGCCGCTTTCTGTGTGGCTTCAGCAGCGCTCTATATTGCTCTTTTGATCAGCCCCCTCATGACGCTAAATGTCTATGGGCGTGAGAACACGGTTGCCCTGATGTCTGGTCCTATCGAGCTGGCACATCAGGGCTACAACACCATGTCTTTCTTGGTTGGACTGACAACTCTGGCCATGCCGGGGATTGTCATTGCTCTGATGGGAGCTGTGCTGTACGGCGCATCTCGTCCTCACATGCCGGATTGGACCCCAAGACTTTTGACCTGGTATGACCGCCTTCGGGGTTGGTCCATGGTGGAAGTCTATGTCCTGGGCGTTCTGGTTGCCTATACCAAGCTGGTTGATCTTGCTCTCGTTGATTTGCAGCCAGGGGTATACCTGCTGGGTGGCCTGATGCTGACGATGGCTGCCATGGATTCCACCTTTGATGATGACCTCATTTGGAATAACCGCGATTTGCGGAAGAGGGTGGATGGTCATCGCGGGCGTGTTCTGGATGTCGCCCATCTGGATGCCCATGAAGACGCGCTTCCTCCTGTTGAGCACATGCTCTCCTGTCACGCATGCGGACTGGTGGTTGCCTTCGATCACCCTGTCTTGCAGGAGGCTGATATGGGAGACTGTCCGCGGTGTGACCAGATTCTGCGGCGGCGTAAAAGGCAGAGCCTCGCATCGGCAACCTGTCTCCTGATTGCAGGCGTTATTTTTTACATCCCGGCCAACATGTTGCCGGTCATGACCTACACAAAGGTAGGCTCGGGAGCGCCCAGCACAATTATCAGTGGTGTTATCGAGCTGTGGCAGGCTGGGATGGTGCCTCTGGCCCTGCTGGTTCTGTTCGCCAGCATTACCGTTCCGGTGCTGAAAATTCTGGCCCTGAGCTTTATGATCATCAGCACAAAGCTGCGATCCCGGTGGCAGTTGCCACTGCTTGGGAAGCTTTATCGCATGGTGGACATTATTGGACGTTGGTCGATGATCGACGTTTTTATGATCTCTATTCTCTGTGCGGTCGTACACTTTGCGTTTCTGGCCAATGTCGCTGCCGATCCCGGAATGATCTGCTTTGCACTGGTCGTGATCCTGACCATTTTTGCCGTTGAACTGTTTGACCCTCGGTCAATGTGGGATGCGGCCGGTCTGAACAGCTCCGTCCCCACGGATGCGGCGGGCCGTACTCTTCCTGACACGCGGGCACCTGATGGCCCCGTTCCTTCTTCTGATACCTCTCATATGGAGCCTGAAAGCGCGTGAGCGATTCCCGAAATGATCGCGGGCAGCAGCCGGCCTTTCCGGAGGAAGCTCCGGTACGCCGGACCCGCTTCTCCCTGATCCTGCTAATTCCGGTTCTGGCCATTCTGATTTCTGGCTGGCTGGCCTGGAAGCATTTTGCCACGCGTGGACCCGAAATCACGATTACCTTTGATACAGCGGATGGCCTGACTCCCGGCCAGACGCAGGTCAAGAACAAGGCCGTGACGTTGGGTACGGTCCAGGAAATTACCCTGAGCCGTGACATGCGCCATGTGAGCGTCAAGGTTCAGATGAACGCAAATAGTGCTCATATCCTGACGGACAGCACACGCTTCTGGGTCGTGCGGCCACGTATTAACGGTGCAAGCATTACCGGGCTCGATACACTGATTTCCGGTGCCTATATTGCCATTGATCCTGGAACATCCGGACAGCACTATCAAACCGAATTCCGCGGTCTTGAAGCTGCTCCTGGCGTTCGTTCTGATCAGCCTGGAACAACATTCTGGCTTGTGTCGCCAGCTCTAGGCTCACTGGGCGAGGGAGCTCCTGTCTTCTTCCGGGATGTGCCTGTGGGTGATGTGCTCGGTTATACCATGCCGCCAGGCGGCGAGGGGCCGATCGTTGTGCAGGTCTTCATCAAGGCTCCATATGACCACTACCTGCGGACCGACAGCCGCTTCTGGAATGTCTCGGGTATTCAGGTTGGGCTTGGTGCGGGTGGTCTGAAGGTTCAGATGCAGTCGCTGCAAGCGCTGTTTTCCGGCGGTGTGGCGTTTGGCCTGCCGGATAACCGAAATGCCATTAATGCTCCGGTCGCGCCTGCAAACTCGGTTTTCAAGCTCTATACCAGTCAGGCTGATGCAGAGAGTGCCCGGTATCATCAACGTCTTCGTGTCGTGACGTATATCGATACGTCCGTGAAGGGGCTGGCTGCCGGAAGTCAGGTCAGCCTGTTTGGCTTGCAGGTTGGTACGGTTACGTCCGTAAAGCTGCAGATGCCCTCTCCGCAGGCGCACCCGAAAGTGCGTGTGGAAATGCAGATCGAGCCTGAGCGCATGATGCCGGAATGGAATGAAAGCCAGCTTGCGCGTGCCAAGGAATACCTTGCAGCGTTTGTGGCCAATGGTCTGCGCGCTTCTGTGCAAAGTGCCAGCTTCCTGACGGGTGAGTCTCTGATCGGACTACAATTCGTGAAGAACACCCCACCTGTCACCATGACGTATGAGGGTGACATAGCAGTACTGCCCAGTCAGCCAGGTGGCATGGATGGGATCATGGAATCTGTTTCCACCATCACAGACAAAATTGCCGCCATGCCGCTTACGCAGATTGGTGAGCACGTTAATGACCTGATCGCACATGCGGATGGCCGTTTGAACAGCCGCGAAGTGACGCAGTCTCTGGTAGCCTTGCGGAACTCGCTCCAAAATCTGGATGCGTTGAGCAAGAATGCCAATCAGCATCTTCCGGAGCTTATGACGGCCCTGCAAGGAACTCTGACCAACGCCCAGACTCTTCTGGGGGCCTACGGTGGAGATACGGATTTCCATCGTAGCCTTCAGGGTATGATTACACAGATGACGCAGATGGCGCGCTCGCTGCGCTTTCTGACGGATTATCTGGGACACCACCCATCAGCACTCATTACAGGCCGCAGGAACTGACCCCATGGCAAAATATTCGTCTTTTCGTATGCGCCTTTTGTCCGTGGGATGCATGGTTGGTCTATCGGCTGCTCTGGCAGCCTGTAGCAGTGACCCCACCCTTTATACGCTGTCACCCATATCTGGAGCGGCTCAGGGCGGTGGACCAGTCGTCGTAGAGGTCCGGACGCCTGTTGTCCCTTTGCGTCTCGATCGGGATACGATCGTCCGGCAAAATCGGGATTACCAGACCAAGCTGGCTACGGGTGATAGCTGGAGTGAAGCGCTTCCCGATATGATTGCTCAGACGCTCACGACTGATTTAGCGCAGCGTCTTCCGGGCACGGCGGTCGTGTCACAAGGAGATGCGGTGACAACAACCCCGACAGCTTACGTAGAGGTGACGATTCGGAACTTCGAAGCTGATTCAGCGGGGCGTGCCTATATCACGGGGGCAGTGTCTGTTCACCCTGCGCAAAAAATGATTGGTCCCGTTCTGGCTGAATCGTTTGCTTGGCAATCTCCGGAGAGCTCGCAGCGCGATACCGGTAAGCTGGTAGCGTCTCTGAGCCAGGGTTTGTCAGCACTCGCAGATCATGCCGCGTCCCGACTGCGCTCACTCTCCCCTTCAAGCCGGTAAGAGGGCACATTCGAGGCAATAAAAAAGGCTCCCGTCTGGGAGCCTTTTTTATTCATATGGCCTCAACAGAAGAGATTAGAGCTTCTCAACCTGCGTGAAGTCCAGATCCACTGGGGTCGAACGACCGAAGATGGAAACGCTGACCTTGAGGCGCTGACGTTCTTCGTCGACTTCTTCGATCATGCCCGTAAAGGATGTGAACGGGCCGTCAGCAACGCGGATCTGCTCGCCGATCTCGAAGGTGAGGGCAGAACGTGGACGTTCCACACCTTCCTGAGCCTGCTTCATGATCCGGTCTGCTTCTGCAGCCGTAATCGGGGTTGGGCGATTGCGCGTTCCCAGAAAGCCGGTGACCTTGGGGGTATCCTTGACGAGATGCCATGCATCATCCGTCAGTTCCATCTTCACAAGAACGTAGCCGGGGAAGAACTTGCGCTCTGAATTGACCTTACGGCCCCGGCGCATTTCCGTCACGTCTTCGGATGGGACAAGGATCTGCTCGAAATGGTCAGATAAGCCCTTCTGTGCAGCCTGCTCCTGAATGTGGCTCGCGATCTTTTTCTCGAACCCGGAATAGACATGCACAACATACCAACGTTTTGCCATGCTGCGGACCTAGCCTCCAACGCCAAACAGCTCGCGGACGCCCAGGCCAATGACCTGATCCACGATGAAGAAGAAGATGCAGGTCACGGTAACCATGGCAAGCACCGCACCCGTCGTAATGAGGGTGTTACGACGTGTAGGCCACGTAACCCGCTTTGCTTCGTTGCGCACGTCCTTGATGTACGTGCCCAGATTGAAGCCGGATCCGTTTTTATGAGGCGCTGTCTTACGCGACTCGTCTTTCGGGGTAGTGACCGACACCATCGTCCTCGAATCAAATGAAAATCCGCGTCCCGGTGCCGGAAAAGCTATCCGGTAAAGCGGGGTGGCAGGGGCGGAGGGTCTCGAACCCACAACCTTCGGTTTTGGAGACCGACGCTCTAGCCAATTGAGCTACGCCCCTATCATCGGGGGTACCACACGGAATGCGATACACCAACGACAGTGGGGCGGAAAAGATAATGTTCAGGGATGAAAGTCAAGTACCCATAAGCACCTAGGTTCATATTTTTCATTTCTGGCATTCCCCCTCTTGCGAGGATGCGAAGGAATGGAGTATGACACCGGCAACCTAAGGGCGGGCGTAGCATAGTGGTAATGCAGTAGCCTTCCAAGCTTCTGAGGAGGGTTCGATTCCCTTCGCCCGCTCCAGTAGGTTTCCCAAAAAATCTGATCCAAGCGACTAACAGAGCTGGGTATTTCGTATGTGCCTTTTCTGCTCTGCTAAATGTCTGGCCGCAGTTCCTGTGAGCTGATTGCATACTCCGCAACTCTCTTGCTCGATGACGGCATTTTAACCCTGCCTCAACACAGTCTCCAATGATTGTGAAGCACTTCCGCAAAATTGTAGAAATTCTGAGCTCTCCCTGACAGCAGCAGGCTGGCATGCGCGCTACTGTTTTTTGGGAATGAAGAATTTGCCTGCAAAGAGCAGTGTTACGCTGAAAAATTTAGTTGTGCGGTAAGGTTGTAGCTCTGCCTCGGTTGCACTGGATCATGGGGACGTGCTAGAGGCGGCGCCAAGTGGAGGACCGGGTTCAGACGAATCCTGCGTAGGGTCGTGTGTGCCTGAATCCCAACGGATTTGGAAGCAAGGGACCGGATAAGCCGGTTCCGGCCGCATCCTGCGGCGGAAAAGTGAGACGGAACACGCGTGTGACGGTGACACAGGTGCCGCAGATGGGACCCACAGGTGGCTTGGCTCAACGCTATGCCCGAGCGCTTTACGATTATGCCTCAGAGCAGGGAGCGCTTTCTGATGTGCTGGCTCAGGTTCGGGGACTTCGCGATGCGATTTCCCAGAGTGCTGACCTGCGGACGTTCCTTGCGGACTCCCGCCTTGATGCACATCGCTCAAGCAAGGTTGCTGGTGCCCTGACCGAGAAACTCGGTTTCGGAGATGCCGTCCGTCGCTTCGTCGGCGTGATTGCTGCTAACCACCGTCTTGCTGATCTCGCTTCTATTCTGGACGGCGTGCTGGCCCTTGATGCGAGCCTCCGCGGCGAAACCGTTGCAGAAATCCGCTCCGCTCAGCCTCTTACCGACATGCAGCGCAGCCAGCTTCAGGGCCGTCTGGCCGAAGCGGGTTACAGCCGCGTGTCCATGATCGAACGTACAGATGCCTCCCTGATTGGCGGCATGACTGTACGTGTCGGTTCTACATTGTTTGATACTTCGATCGCCGGGCGCCTGACTCGCCTGCAGAACGCCATGAAGGGAGCCGCGTGATGGATATCCGTCCCGCTGAGATTTCGGACATCCTCAAGCAGCAGATCGCGTCTTTCGACAAGGTCGAGACCGTTTCCGAGACGGGCACGGTCCTGTCGATTGGCGACGGCATTGCTCGCGTTTACGGCCTGACAAACGTCATGGCTGGCGAAATGGTCGAGTTTGAAGGCTCTGGCCTCAAGGGCATGGCGCTGAACCTCGAAGCCGACAACGTCGGTATCGTGATTTTCGGTGATGGCGACGAAATCCGTGAAGGTGACACGGTTCTTCGCACGAAGTCCGTTGTTGAAGTTCCGGTTGGCAAGGGGCTCCTTGGTCGCGTTGTTGACGGCCTTGGTAACCCGATCGACGGTCGTGGCCCGCTGACGGACGTCGAATATCGCCGCGCTGAAGTGAAGGCTCCGGGCATCATGCCGCGTCAGTCGGTTAGCGAACCGATGCAGACGGGTATCAAGGCCATTGACGCTCTGGTGCCGATTGGACGTGGCCAGCGTGAGCTGATTATTGGTGACCGTCAGACCGGTAAGACGGCGATCCTGGTTGACACCATTGTGGCCCAGAAGCCAGTCAATGCTGAAGGCGACCCGAAGAAGTCTCTTTACTGCATTTATGTTGCAGTTGGTCAGAAGCGCTCCACGGTTGCAAACCTGGTTCGTACGCTGACGGAGCAGGGCGCGATGGAATATTCCATCGTTGTTGCTGCCACGGCTTCTGATGCTGCACCAATGCAGTATCTGGCTCCCTACACAGCTTGCGCCATGGGCGAGTACTTCCGTGACAACGGCATGCATGCTCTAGCTTGCTACGACGACCTGTCGAAGCAGGCTGTTGCATACCGTCAGATGTCACTGCTGCTTCGCCGTCCGCCGGCACGTGAAGCTTTCCCAGGTGACGTGTTCTATCTGCACTCCCGTCTTCTCGAGCGTGCAGCCAAGATGTCTGATGCCAACGGCGGCGGCTCTCTGACGGCTCTGCCAGTCATCGAGACGCAGGCTGGTGACACGGCTGCATACATCCCGACCAACGTGATTTCCATCACCGACGGTCAGATCTTCCTTGAGACGGACCTGTTCTATAAGGGTATCCGTCCGGCTGTGAACGTGGGTGGTTCTGTGTCCCGTGTGGGCTCGGCTGCTCAGATCAAGGCGATGAAGCAGGTTGCTGGCAAGATCAAGCTTGAGCTGGCTCAATATCGTGAAATGGCTGCATTCTCGCAGTTCGCTTCCGATCTTGATGCTGCAACGCGCAAGCAGCTTGATCGTGGTGCACGTCTGGTCGAGCTGCTGAAGCAGCCTGAGACGTCCCCGCTTCCGGTTGAAGAGCAGGTTGTTGTTCTTTTCGCGGGTACCCGTGGATATGTTGATCCGATCGCCGTGGATAAGGTTGTGGCCTACGAGGCTGCACTGCTGACGGAAATGCGTGGCGCTGGCGCTGGCATTCTGACGGCCATCCGCAACGATCGCCAGATCAAGCCGGAGACGGAAGGCAAGCTCAAGGAGCTGCTCGAAGCTTTCGGTAAGCGCTTTGCAGCCTGAGGATAGTCCATGGCTTCGCTGAAGGAACTGCGCGGTCGGATCACGGGCGTCAAATCGACGCGCAAGATCACGAACGCCATGAAAATGGTCGCAGCATCCAAGCTGCGACGCGCCCAGTCCCAGGCTGAGGCGGCTCGTCCCTACGCCGAGGCCATGGGCCGCATGATGGCGGAACTGGCAGCGGCAAGCCGCGGCGCTGATGCGTCCAGCCTGCCGACACTGCTGGGTGGTACGGGTAAGGATCAGGTCCATCTTGTGGTGGTCCTGACTTCGGATCGTGGTCTGGCGGGTGGCTTTAACGCCAACATCGTTCGGAGTGCGCGTCAGCTGATCCGCACGCTGCGGGATGAGGGTCGGACAGTGCGTCTTCTGCCGGTTGGCCGTAAGGGTGCTGATATTCTTGCAAAGGAATATCCGGATCTGGTGGTTGAGCGCGTGGCAGGGACGGAAGGCCGTGACGTCGGTTTCGACAAGGCTGAGTATGTGGGCAAGAAGATTGTCGCCATGCTTGAAGCCGGCGAAATTGATCGCTGCACGCTGATCTACAACCGCTTCGTCAACGCGATGACGCAGATTGCCATCCAGCTTCCGCTGGTGCCTCTGTCCGTCGCGGAAAATGACAATGCGGCGCCTGCCGAGGCTGCCCAATACGAATTCGAGCCCGATGAGGCTACGCTCCTGGCCAATCTTCTGCCACGCAATCTTCAGGTGCAAATTTTCTCTGCCCTGCTGGAGAGTGCAGCAGGTGAGCAAGGTGCACGGATGACGGCTATGGACAACGCGAGCCGGAATGCCAGCAAGGCAATCGACCGTCTGTCCCAGAAGTACAACCGTACGCGCCAGGCCAACATTACCAATGAACTGATCGAGATCATCTCCGGCGCAGAAGCCGTTTGAGATCACGCAGGAGACGAACCGATGTCTGAGACTCTTAACCCTTCTGCCCCGGCTGCAAATAACGTCGTCGGCCGTGTCACGCAGGTGCGTGGCCCGGTTGTTGACGTGCAGTTCGAAGGCGATCTTCCGTTTATCCTGAACGCCCTTCATGTTCAGAACGGCGATCACACGCTTGTTCTGGAAGTTGCACAGGAAATCGGTGAGCGTCAGGTCCGCTGCATTGCCATGGACACGACGGACGGCCTGAGCCGTGGCGCTGAAGTCCGTGACACTGGCAAGCAGATCATGGTTCCGGTTGGCCCGGCTACACTTGGTCGTATCCTGAACGTCATTGGCGAAGCCATTGACGAACGTGGTCCGATCGTTAGCGACAAGTATTTCCCGATCCATCGCAAGGCTCCGTCCTTCGAGGAGCAGGCTGCTGCGTCCGAAATTCTCGTAACAGGCATCAAGGTCGTTGACCTTCTTTGCCCGTACCTGAAGGGCGGCAAGATTGGCCTGTTCGGTGGCGCAGGCGTTGGCAAGACCGTTATTATTCAGGAACTCATCAATAACATCGCGAAGGCACACGGTGGTGTGTCCGTGTTCGCAGGTGTAGGTGAGCGTACCCGTGAAGGTAACGACCTGTATTTCGAAATGCAGGACGCTGGCGTTATCAAGATCGCTGAAGACGGTTCCACGGAAGGCTCCAAGGTTGCTCTGGTCTATGGCCAGATGAACGAGCCGCCGGGAGCACGTGCCCGCGTTGCTCTGACGGGTCTGTCACTCGCAGAATACTTCCGTGACGAAGAAGGTCAGGACGTTCTGTTCTTCGTGGACAACATCTTCCGCTTCACGCAGGCTGGTTCGGAAGTGTCCGCTCTGCTGGGCCGTATTCCTTCCGCCGTGGGCTATCAGCCGACGCTGGCAACGGAAATGGGTGCCCTTCAGGAGCGCATCACGTCCACCAAGAAGGGCTCCATCACGTCCGTTCAGGCCGTGTATGTTCCTGCTGACGATCTGACCGATCCGGCGCCTGCTGCGACCTTTGCTCACCTTGATGCCACGACGGTGCTGAACCGTTCGATCGCAGAAATGGGCATCTACCCGGCTGTTGACCCGCTGGACTCCACGTCCCGCTCGCTTGACCCGAAGATCGTCGGTCAGGAACACTACGACATCGCTCGTAAGGTTCAGCAGACGCTTCAGACCTACAAGGGTCTGCAGGACATCATCGCGATCCTGGGCATGGATGAGCTGTCTGAAGAAGACAAGAAGATCGTTGGCCGTGCACGTCGCATCCAGCGCTTCCTGTCCCAGCCGTTCCATGTGGCTGAAGTGTTCACGGGCGCACCTGGCAAGCTGGTTGCTCTGGAAGACACGATTCGTTCCTTCAAGGCCGTTGTAAACGGTGAATACGATCACCTGCCAGAAGGCGCGTTCTACATGGTTGGCGACATTGACGAGGCCATCGCCAAGGCCGAGAAGATGAAGCAGGAGGCCTGATCCTGATGCCCCTACGCATCGAGATCGTCAGCCCGGAAAAGCGCCTTGTTGACCGTCAGGTCGACATGGCGGTGGTCCCGGGCATGGAGGGCGATATTGCAGCCATGCCGGACCGTGCACCGCTGATGCTTCAGCTGCGTGGTGGCGTCGTGGCCCTGTATGAAGGCGACAAGATCGTCGACCGTTATTTCGTGGGCGGTGGTTTCGCAGATATGGGCGCAGAGCACTGCACCATTCTGGCAGATTCTGCTCAGCTCATGAGCGAGCTGTCTGCGGATGATGCCCGTGATCGTCTGCGGGATCTGGAAACCACATGGGCCCAGATCGAGCCGAACGATACTGATGCGCATGACCGTCTCAGCCGTGAAATCCAGAGCGTTCGCGCTGAACTGGAAGCTGTTGAAGGTCCTGCTTCAGTCTGAGGCTGAACGCAGCATCTATGAAAACAGGAAGAACCCACCCGGTCAGTTGACTGGGTGGGTTTTTCTTTGTCCGCAAGCTTCCTGTATGCTGCCGTCCAGACTTTACCAAGTGATGGTGGCGCGTAATGACGGACTCTTCCCCTGACACTGAAATTATGTCCGAGGGCGTTGATCTCGCCTTTGGAGAAGCAATCGAATGTGTAGGGGACGTAGTAGAGGCAGAGCGGGAAGAAGGTGCGCCACCTGAACCGATTGCAGAAGATATCGTCGCGCTGACAGTTGTCGTCCGGGAGAGCGTCAGTAGTGCTCTCTGGGAAAACAGCGTCCCAGTTTTGCTTGAGCTTGCGGTTCGTAATCTTGCAGATCGGGATCTCTCAGATGTTGAGATTACGCTGCATTCCAAGCCCAGTGTGCTCCGAACAACCTCCTGGCGAATTCAGTCTCTCGGAATGGGACAGTTTCGGGCGTTAGAGCGCCTCGATGTGGAACTGGATGGCGCCTATCTCGCCTCGCTGAGTGAAGCAGCGCGCGCTGAAGTTCATTTTACAGTCTCGGAGGTACAGCCCCATGGTGCGCGGGCGACGCTTCTCGAACGCGTTCTTCCTCTGACTGTCCGCTGCCGGAGCGAATGGGGCGGATTACAGGGGCTGCCCGATCTGCTTGCTGCCTTCGTTCTACCGAATGATCCTGCTGTCGCAAAAATTCTCCGTTCAGCTTCTCTTCTTCTACAGGAGGCCGGCCACAGTGGCTCATTGGAGGGATACCAAGGCGGTCGAAAGCGGGCGTGGGAACAGGCACAAGCGATCTGGTGCGCAATCGCTGGCTTGAACATTACGTATGTCAGTCCCCCGGCTTCTTTTGTGGAGGCTGGCCAAAGGGTGCGTCTTCCCACTCAGATTGTGGAAGACCGACTGGCGACTTGCCTGGATACAGCCTTACTGTTTGCGTCCTGTCTTGAAGCTGTTGGTTTGCGGCCATTACTGATCATGCTCAAAGGTCATGCTTTTACCGGGCTTTGGCTGTCTCGGGAGCAGTCTGGAACCTCAATCATTCAGGATCTGCCTGGACTGCGGAACAGGGTAGCCCTTGATGATGTCTGTGTGTTCGAGACAACGCTTGTAACTGCAGCGTCTTGCCCGGATTTCGCAAAAGCCTGTGAGCGTGGGCTTGCCCAGCTTCAGGATGACGGTGAAGAGTCGAAATTTGAAGAGGTCATAGACGTCCACCGTGCCCGACTGCGCCGCATTCGGCCGTTGTCATCGCTTTTGCCTAATACTGACCCGGCCGAGAGCGATGACGTGGCGACCTCTGCCACGCCTCGGCTGAAAGCAGCGCCGGATCTTCGGGAAGAACTCGGAGACCATGAAAACGAAGAGACACCGGAATCCCGTTTGGATCGCTGGTGTAAACGGCTACTGGATATTTCAGGCCGAAGCCGCCTTCTGAACCTGCCACGCTCTGAGAAGCAGATCATCGAGATCTGCTGTGCAGATCCGGGAAGGTTGGAAGACCGTCTGGCAGAAATGCGGGGAGGGGAACGGAAACCAGCGCTCAGGCTGCGAGCTCGTCCCGAACTGATGGATGGGTCTGACCCGAGGAGTGCTGTGCTCCATCAACAGCGTCATCATGACGATCAGCACAGGGCTATTGCTGCGGAGGCTTTGGAGCACGGTGAACTGCTGGTTGCCCGGGATGAAGCTGGCTTACAGTCCGCTCTTACAGAAATCTATCGCAAGGCTCGTGCGGCTGCGCAGGAGGGAGGGGCAAACACACTTTTCCTGACTCTGGGAGAGCTTGTGTGGGAACCTCGGGGGCGGGATCGCAAAGCGAGAGCCCCTTTGATTTTAGTTCCAGTTATTCTGGAGCGTAGCAGTATTAACGCTCCATTCCGGTTGCGCGCCCATACCGATGAAAATCAGGTGAATGGCAGTCTGCTGGAAGTTCTTCGACAGGATTTCGCCATGCGGTTTCCTGAACTTGAAGGAGAGCTTCCTCAGGATGAGGCTGGTTTGGACGTTGCGCGCATCTTTGACATTTTCCGCGCAAAAATCCGTCAGCTCCCGCAATGGGAAGTGCAAGAACGTGTCAGCCTGACGACCCTCTCTTTCGCTAAGTTCCTCATGTGGAAGGATTTGCAGGAAAGACGGGACGCGCTGCGTATTAACCCGGTTGCCAGTCGTCTTCTGGATGGGGTTTCAGAATCTGATGACACTGGAAGTGGTTTCCCCACGGCTTTGTTTGAGGGACAGAAATCGCTGGATAACGCTCTGGACGAGGCTTCCCTGCTTTGTCCCATGGAAGCTGACTCGTCCCAATTGACCGCCGTAGCCCGGGCGGCAGCGGGTGAAAATTTTGTCCTGATCGGTCCGCCGGGAACCGGCAAAAGTCAGACGATTGCTAATATCATCGCTGATACGCTGGGACGGGGTAAGACGGTCCTTTTCGTCGCAGAAAAGAGAACTGCGCTGGAAGTCGTGCGGAATCGTCTGCGTTCTGTAGGGCTGAGTGAGTTCTGCCTGGATCTGTTTTCGCCTCAGGCTGGGCGCGGCGCAGTGCTGGAACAGTTTCAGCAGGTTCAACTGGTCAGGGAAGAGTTTTCAACAGCGGAATGGACCTCGGCCCAAAGCCGTCTGATGGCAGTCCGCCAGGATCTGAATGCCTATGTTCAGGATCTGCATAAGTGGTGGAACAACGGATGGACTCCCTATCAGGCTATAGGCGTGGTTCTGGAGGCCGATCGTAACGGCACTTATCCGCTTGCTCTGAAATGGTCGGCTCCAGACGCCCATGCTGAAACAGACTGGGAGTCGCTCAGGAATGCGGCCAGTCTGTTGGCGGGGCTTTATGAGCGCTTCGGGCGGGATGCTCTGTCGCCTCAGTTGTCGGGAATAGAGCAGGAAGAGTGGACGTCTCGCTGGCAGGATCAGATTCTTCAGCAGAGTGAGGCTTTGAGAGGGCAGATCGATGCGTTGTCTCAAGCAACGGATGATCTGTGCTACGTACTGGGTCTGACTGGCACTGACCGATCATTGGCTCAACTCCATCGACTGCAGTCGTTCTGTGCTCTGTTGTATCGACCGGAAGCGGCCTGGGGAGCGTGGGCCCTTTCCGAAGATGCGCAGGACAAGGCTCAGGTTGTTCTTGCAGAAAAAGAACGGATTGCACGTCATTGCACTCTGGAGCAGGGGCTGGCTGTGCGTTGGAGTGATGCGAAAACACTCCCGTTGGAAGACTTGCATCGTGAGTGGAAGGACTCCGAAGACAAATGGCTTCTTTCGCGCAGGAGTGCTCAGAAAGCTGTACGCCGCCGACTTGAAGCGAGTGCGAAAAGCGTCTTACCGGACGACTTGAGTGATGAGCTGTCCCGGCTTCTGGAGCTGTCTGCGCTGGAACGCGACCTGAAGGGAGCCCCTCACAGAGAGGTTGTCGGTTCTCTCTGGAGTGATGTGACGACCGATTTTGAAAAAATCGAAGCTGCTCTGCTCTGGGGAACTGAGATTCGCACGGCATTGGCAAGCTGCGTCCCGGATCTCGCAGGATTGCTCTCTGTGAGACGGCAAATCCGGGAGCTGCTTACAGAAGGGCGCGATCTTCTTGCAGAGAGTGGGCCGGTAGGTCTGAAAATTACGGGGTTCAGGAAGGCACTTTCGGCTGCTGAGGAAAGCCTGAGTCTTTTGGCCGAACTGGCGGGAAGTCCTCTTCTTGCAATCGAGCCAGATGGCGAAGACTGGCTGCTGCGTTTGTCTCAACGTCTGACCTGCTGGCTTGAGCAGGGTAAAAATCTGCGCGACTGGTGTGCGTGGCGAAAGGCCTGTCACACAGCTGAGCGTCTGGGATTGGGTCCGTTAGTAGAGGCGCTTGTGGCAGAGCGCGTGGCTCCGAAAGATCTTCAATCCGTCCTGATCGCCGCTTATGCCCGATGGTGGTTGGCAGCAGCCGTTGATGAGCAGCCACGACTGCGCGGTTTTGTTGCTGCAGCGCATGAAGAACAGATCGAGCGCTTCAAGACGTGGGATGGTGATGCTGCCAGTCTGGCAGGGCGTCTGATCCGGGCAAGGCTCTCAGGTAATATTCCTGCTCAGGACGTTCGGCGGCAGGACTCACAGTATGTGATGATTCATCGTGAAGCGCAGAAGAAAGCCCGGCATATGCCGATTCGTCAGTTGGCTGCTGCTGCACCCCGGGCGGTGAGAGCGCTTACGCCCTGCTTCATGATGAGCCCTCTTTCCGTAGCGCAATATCTCCCCCCGGACAGTGAGCCGTTCGATCTGGTCATTTTCGATGAAGCCTCGCAAATCCCGACATGGGATGCCATCGGGGCCATCGGACGTGGCCGACAGGTGATCGTGGTCGGAGACCCCAAGCAGCTACCGCCGACCAGCTTCTTTGCACGAAGTGAGAATGAGGAAGAGGACGGTGAACTCTGCGATATGGAGTCCATTCTCGATGAGTGTCGTGCGGCTGGTGTGCCGGAAATTACGCTGAAATGGCACTATCGCAGCAGGCACGAGAGCCTGATCGCGTTTTCCAACAATCAGTATTATGGCGGCGATCTCATCACGTTTCCCTCGAACGTGACGCAGGATCGAGCTGTTTCTTTCCAGTTTGTGGAGGGTGGCAACTACCAGAGAGGTGGCAGCAGAACCAATCCCGCAGAGGCCAGAGCTGTTGCGGATGCGGTTGTAAGGCATTTGAAGACTGCCGGAGAGAAATCCGTTGGCGTCGTAACGTTCAACGGAGAGCAGCAGACACTGATTACTGATTTGCTGGAAAAGGCCCAGATGGAGGATTCCTCGCTGGTGCCGTTCTTTAGCGAAGAGTGCCCGGAACCCGTCCTGATTCGGAATTTGGAAAATGTGCAGGGCGAAGAGCGGGACGTGATGTTCTTTTCCCTCACCTATGCGCCGGAGCTAAAAGGGGCGCCTTACGTTTCGTTTGGTCCATTGAATCGCGCGGGCGGTGAAAGACGCCTCAACGTCGCTGTGACGCGGGCGCGTGAAAAACTAGTTGTTTTTGGTTCCCTGCGCGCTGAACAGATCGATCCGTCCAGAAGCTCTGCAGAGGGTGTACTGCATCTTCGAAAGTTCCTGACT
The DNA here is from genome assembly GCF_018812085.1 of Gluconobacter sp. P5H9_a. Lineage (NCBI taxonomy): Bacteria > Pseudomonadati > Pseudomonadota > Alphaproteobacteria > Acetobacterales > Acetobacteraceae > Gluconobacter > Gluconobacter sp. P5H9_a. Next base: position 1,515 of record NZ_JACRVW010000021.1, on the reverse strand, counting down.
TTTGCAGAGCATGGGGCAGGTGCACTTGCTGGTTTGCACCAGGGGTCTGTCGGAGAAGAAGAAAGCCGCTTTGAACTCGAAGTCTCGGCGTTGTTGCGTCAACGCGGATGGGATGTTCGTCCCCAGATAGGTGTCTCCCGCTTTCGGATTGATCTTGGCGTGGTGGACCCGGACATGCCCGGAAGCTTTCTTGCGGGCGTCGAGTGCGATGGCGCGACTTACCATCGTAGTGCCACCGCGCGTGATCGCGACAGACTTCGTCAGGTCGTTCTAGAAAATCTTGGTTGGGTGATTTTCCGTGTTTGGTCGACTGACTGGTGGCTGAATGCGAACCGCGAGGTGGAACGTCTGGATCAAGCCCTGAAGCTGAGATTGGAGGCCGTAAGAGAAAGTCGACTTAGTCTTCCGGTCGAGGCGCCAGATATTGAGGCCCAAGAAGTGCCGGAGACTGAAAGCGCTTTCGTGGAAGAACCGTCTCTCTATGCCGGGTTTGTCCCTCATGACACGAGTGCCATTGTGGCCGCTCCGTATATTCCGGAGGACGACAGTGAAGAGGCATTATCGGCACAGCCAGATGCAGCGCGTTTCGCAGATGATGACTATCTGCCGGTTCTGCAGTCCCTGATTCAGCAGGTTCTTTGTGAGAAGGGGGTTCTGCATGAAACGGCCCTGATCCAGAAAATTGCGAGACAACATGGTTTCGCCCGGGCGGGACGACAGATCCGGGAGCGAGTTCTCACAGCCATCCCTGATGGCGTGGGAAGAACTACCGAAGATGCTGGAACGTTCTTTTGGGAAACAGAAGACGTTGTATGCGATCCTGAGACCGTCTTGAAGAGAACCTCTGGAGAGAGTGTTGATCCTGCTCAGGTTCCGATGTCGGTTCTTGCGGCTCTGGCCAAAAAGCAGCAGGACCGGGGACTGGGAGAGGAAGAGGGTATCGGAGAGATGCGAAAAGCCTGCGGATTAGGGCGTATCGGGGCGGCGAGCAGACTGCGTTTCCACGATGCATGGCTTTCTGTGGTGGCAAACATAGAAAACTAAGGAAAAAGGGACGCCAGATGATTTTTCTGGCGTTTTTTTTGATTTTTTTAGTTTTGTTTTGTGAATGGAAAGTGTGTGTAAAGGGGAAAAGTGTAGGAAATCTGTGGGTTAGTTGTGTGGATAAGTGTCGTATGATGATTGTTTGACAGTGATGTGTGTGGGCCGTATAAGCCCGTTCACCGACGCGGCGGGGCCTTCTTCGAGGGTCTGGCCGGGGCGGTTTGAGATGATGATCTTTGAAAATTGAATATGGAATTGGAAGGGATATGTTGGCGGCGTTTTGGTGCTGCTGGTTTTGGGATTATTTTCCTGAGACCTGAGTGTCGAACGTTTAGACGCTGATGTATCTTTTTAAGATGCTTCAATTAAGCCTAACGTTTTTTCATTTGGGTTTAGAGGATTGAACCTGAGAGTTTGATCCTGGCTCAGAGCGAACGCTGGCGGCATGCTTAACACATGCAAGTCGCACGG